>DATGDV010000165.1:0-14248 GCA_035310685.1 Thermoanaerobaculia bacterium | reverse complement strand
CTCCAGCACCCTGAACGTGACGATGGAGGACATGGTGCGGCACACGGAGGCGGCGGCGCAAGGGCGCAGGCGCGCCTTCCTCATCGCGGACATGCCGTTCCTTTCGTACCAGACGTGCGCGGCGGACGCCGTCCGCAACGCAGGGCGCCTGCTCCAGGCGGGGGCGGAAGCGGTGAAGCTCGAGGGGGGGCGCAACGCCGCGGAGACGATCCGGGCGATCGCGTCGGCGGACATCCCCGTGATGGGGCACATCGGGCTCACTCCCCAGTCGGTCCACCGGATGGGCGGCTACCGGGTGCAGGGGAAGACCGACCCGCAGCGGGAGCGGCTGCTGGACGACGCCGTGGCGGTGCAGGAAGCGGGGGCGTTCTCGGTGGTGCTCGAGGGGATGCCGGCCGTGCTCGCCGAGGAGATCACGCGCACGCTTTCGATCCCGACGATCGGGATCGGCGCGGGAGCCGGGTGCGACGGGCAGGTGCTGGTGATGCAGGACCTGCTCGGGCTGTTCGACGAGTTCCGGCCGAAGTTCGTGAAGCGCTTCGGGGAATTGCGCAAGCCGGTGGAAGATGCGGTCGGGGCGTACGCCGCCGCGGTGCGCGACGGGTCGTTCCCCGGGAAGGAGCACTCCTTCTGATGGAGCGGCTTCGCACTCCGGCGGCGATGCGGGCTTGGGCGGACGCGCGCCGGGCGGAAGGGGCGCGGATCGGGCTGGTGCCGACGATGGGGTATCTGCACGACGGGCATGTGAGCCTGGTGCGGGTCGCGAAGGGGGCCGGGAGCGACGCGGTGGCGGCGTCGATCTTCGTCAACCCGACGCAGTTCGGGCCGGGAGAGGATTACGAAAAGTACCCCCGGGACGAGGCGAAGGATCTTGCGATGCTCGATGCGGCGGGAGTCGACGCGGTGTACCTCCCCGGCGTGAAGGACATGTACCCGGAGGGGCACCAGACGTTCGTCGAGGTGACCGGCGCTTCGAAAGGTCTGTGCGGCGCGGCGCGCCCCGGGCATTTCCGGGGGGTCGCCACGGTGGTGGCGAAGCTGTTCCTCGCCTCGAAGCCGCACGTGGCCGTCTTCGGGGAGAAGGATTACCAGCAATTGGCGGTGATCCGGGCGATGAACCGGGACCTCGACTTCGGCATCGAGATCGTCGGGGCGCCGATCGTCCGGGAAGAGGACGGGCTCGCGATGAGCTCCCGCAACGTCTACCTGAAAGGGGACGACCGGATCGCGGCCCGGTGCCTGTCGCGGGGGCTCTTCCGGGCGAAGGAGCTGTTCGGGAAGGGCGAGCGGGACGCGGCGGTCCTGGTCGCGGCGGCCAGGGCGGCGATCGACGGGGAGCCGGGGGCGAAACTGGAATACGCGGAAGGGCGGGACCCGGTCACGCTCACGCCGCGTTCGGGCCGGGTCGGCGCCGTCACGATCCTGGTGGCGGCGAAGGTCGGCCCCGCGCGGTTGATCGACAATATCACGCTGGAAAATTAATCCCGGGGAGGGACGCATCATGATGAAGTCCATGCTGAAGTGCAAGATCCATCGTGCGACGGTGACCGACGCCGTGCTGCACTACGAGGGGAGCGTGACGATCGACAGGACGCTGATGGACGCGGCGGGGCTCGTCGAGTACGAGCAGGTCCACATCTGGAACGTCGACAACGGCAACCGCTTCACCACCTACGCCATCGAGGGCGAGGCGGATTCCGGCGTGATCTGCCTGAACGGCGCCGCCGCCCGCCAGGTGAGCAAGGGCGATCTGGTGATCATCGCCGCCTTCTCCTCCTACGACGAGAAGGAGCTCGCGAACTTCCAGCCGACCCTGGTCTACGTGGACCGGAAGAACCGGATCACGGACGTCAAGCGGAAGGTCGAGTCGGAGAGCCAGCGCCCGCGCGTCGCCGCCGCGGTGTGACGCGATCCGCGGCTACCGGTAGATCTCCGGCCGGTGTCCGATCTTCACCAGGAGGACGACGACGCGATCGTCAAGAATCCGGTAGAGGATCCGGTAATCGCCGACGCGCATCCGAAGGATGCCTTCCGGGCCTTCGAGGGATTTGACCCCACGTGGGCGAGGATTCAACTTCAGAGCATCGATTTTCGGAGCAAGGCGGCGCCGGATCTCCGGGGGCAAGGCGCGGAAAACCTTCTCCGCGCGGTGCGTGAACTCGATCGTGTACGCTTTATCGACCACTTATAGTCCCAGGTCCCGTTTGATCTTCTCCCAGGAAACGGTTCCCTTCTTGCCGGATTCGCGGAGCGCCCGGCGTGCGTCCTCAAGGTCGAGGCGATCCTCCAGTATTTCAAGGGTCTCCACGTCCTCGATGGGAACGACGGCGGCGAGACCTTTCCCGCGGCGTGTAAGAACCACGCGTTCCTTCCCGTAGGCTGCCCGGTTGACGACGTCCGCGAACTGATCGCGGGCCTTCACGGTTGTTATGGCCGCCATTGTCCTTCTCCTCCCTCCTTGACCTCTTATACACTTAAATGTACATTTCGGCGGAAATGGAGTCAAGCGGGTCGGCGGAAAGATATTTCCCTCTGCCGACCTGCTTTTCCCCGACTCCGGATCGACATATAGTGTCAATAATATGAACCGAGAACCGGCGCATCCCGGCATCTACGTCGCCTCGCAGCTGGTCGTGGGCGCCGGGACGATATTTTCCCCTGGCGCCGTGGCCGTGGCGGACGGGAACGTGCTGCTGGCGGGACCGAAGGCGGACGTTCTTCGGGCCGCACCGGCGGGTTTCCCACGGATGGAGTTCCCCGGGGCCGCGATCATACCGGGGCTGGTGAACGCGCACGTCCACCTGCAGATCCCGCGGTTCACCGACGCCGCCGGGACGCCGCTGCCGATCCCTCCATCGTTCGTCGACTGGATCCTCCAGTTGATCGCCTGGAGGCTGGGGGCGACCCCGGCATCCCTTGCCGGAAATTTCCGGGCGGCCGCCGCCGGGGCGCTCTCCTTCGGCACCACGACGGTGGGGGAGATCGCCGGACCGGAACTTCCTGCGTACGCCGGCTGTCCCCTCCGTGCGCGGGTCTTCGCGGAAGGGATCGGCTTCGCGCCGCACGTCGCCGCCGAGGTCCTCGCCCTCGTCGGCGCGGCGATCGAACGGCTGGAGAAGATCTCCGCGGGAAACCCCCTTGTCCAGGTGGGAGTGTCTCCCCACACGCTGTTCACCGTCGGGGAAGGGCTCCTTCGCTCCCTCGCGGAGCTTGCCGCCGGAAAGGGGCTCCCCGCCTGCCTCCATCTGGCCGAGTCGCCGCAGGAGGTGGAGTTCCTCGCAGACGGGAGAGGGGAGATCGCCTCGCGGCTTTACCCTGCGGTCGGGAAGGACGTCTCCTGGTTCCGTGGACTCGGGCGGACGATCCCCGCGGTCCTCGCCGGGGCCGGCCTTTTGCGGGAAGGGGTGCTGCTGGTGCATAATGTCCACCTCTCCCGTCCGGAGATCGACGCCCTGCGCGCGGGCGGCGCGCGCTTCGTCCTTTGTCCGAGGAGCAACGCGGCGCACGGGAACGGCGCCCCGGACGTCACCCATTTCGTGGACGCGAAGATCCCGTTCGCCCTCGGGACCGACAGCCTCGGCTCGGTGCCGGATCTTTCGCCGTGGGAGGAGATGCGCGCCGCCCGATCCCTGTACAGGGGAAGGAAGAGGGACGCCGCATTGTGCCGGGAGCTCTTTCGCGCCGGGACGGAGCATGGGGCCGCCGCCCTCGGTCTCCCCGGCGGTATCCTCGCCCCGGGCGAGCCGGCCGATTTCACGATCGTGGACGATCCCGGCGGGACCGGCGGCGGGTTCTACAGGGAACTGCTGGAGAAAACGAACGGCGCGAACGTGCGGATGACCGTCGTCGCCGGCCGCCCGGGGCACGGCGCCACCGCGTAGGGAAAGGATCCGCAGAAGCGATGGCAGGCAGGACCGAAAAATCCGACAGCCCTTCCGTGAAGGTGGTCTCCACGAACCGCCGGGCGCGGCACGAGTACGAGATCCTCGAGACCTTCGAGTGCGGCCTGGCGCTTCAGGGGCACGAGGTGAAGTCGATCCGCGAGGGGCGCGTCAACATCGCGGACGGTTTCGCCGCCTTCCGCGGGAACGAGGCGTTCGTCGAGAACATGCACATCACGCCGTACTCCCACGGCGACGTGCGGGTCATCGATCCGCTGCGGGTCCGCAAACTCCTCCTCAAGCGGAAGGAGATCGACTACCTCTTCGGCAAGGTCAAGGAGCGGGGGCTGTCCGTCATCCCGCTGAAGCTCTACTTCAAGGGGCCGCGGGTCAAGCTCGAGGTCGGACTGGGACGCGGGAAGAAGCTCTACGACAAGCGGCACGACATCGCCGACCGCGACGCGCGGCGCGACATCGAGCGCGCCACCCGGACCCGGGGGAAGCGCTCCGGGGACCGGGAGTAATCATGGCGCGGGGACCCCTCCGGGTCCCGTTCGGCATCCCCGGAACCTTTTCGGGGGTACGGTGGTCTAATCAGCAGGGCAGAGATGCCCCTGGAGTCCCTCCTCCGGGTGTTTGGCGGGCCTTCGGGGTCGTACCCCGAGGGTCCGCCAAACTGCTATAATGCGTATTGAAGGGGGGCGAAACGGTTTCGACGGGGATGTCGATGCTCGTGGGTTGCGTGCCGAGGCCCTGCACCTCGTAAAAAGCGGGAAACCAATAGTCGCCAACGACTATCCGTTAGCTCAGGCGGCTTAAGCCGCCTGCCTCCGACCGTCGAATGCCCGTATAGGCGCGAAGGAGGTCACTCTCACGGGATAGCCTGAAGCCTCCTCCCGGGGGGCCGAAGGGCGAAACCTCTCCCGGGATGGTCCGAAGGGAACCCTGCCGGCCGGGGTCCCCGGGGACGAGACCCAAACGACCGGAAACGCACGTAGTGGCCCTGGGTAAAGAATCTTCGGACGGGGGTTCGACTCCCCCCGCCTCCACCAATCTTTCCGTGATCGGAGTTCCTGAAGACTTCGCGGCGGGCGGAACGGCTAGCCGCCACCCGGTGCCGCCACGACCCGCTTGGCGAGGAGCGCCTCGATCTCGGGGGCCGAGTAGCCGGCGGCTCGCAGGACTTCTCGCGTGTCGGCGCCGATCGCGGCCGGATCGCGCCGGATCCCGAAGTCGTGGCGGCCCACCTCGATGGGAAGGCGCGGCATCTTCGTCCTGACTCCGCCCGGGAAGGTGGTCGGCAGAAGACCGGCCCCCTGGTTCAGCTGGGGATCCGTGAACAGGTCCTCCGGCCGCGCGATCGGAGAAAACGGCACCTCCGCCTTCTCGCAGAGGGCGACGATCTCGTCGCGCGTGAAGGCCAGAAGGAGCTTCTCGAGCTCGGGCAGCAGCCACGCGCGCTCCTTGATGCGGTCGTTGTTCGTTTTGAGGCGAGGGTCGGCGAGGAGATCCGGGCGGCCGAAGGCCTGGCAGAAACGCTCCCAGTGCTTGTCGGAGATGAGGCCCACGAAGACGGGCTGGCCGTCCTTGCAGGTGAAGACTCGGTAGACGGACCACGCCGAGACACGCGCCGCCATCGGCGGCACGGGCTCATCCGTGAGCGCCGCGTAAGCCATGTGCTGACCCATCAGAAAGGCGGTCGTCTCGAACAGCGCGCTCTTCACTTTCGAGCCTTTCCCGGTCGCGGCGCGTTCCTTGAGCGCGAGGAGGATCGCGATGACGCCGAACATGCCGCCCGTGATGTCGATGACGGAGGTCCCGGCGCGCAGGGGCTGGCCGGGAGGGCCCGTCATGTAGGCGAGGCCGCCCATCATCTGCACGACCTCGTCCATGGCGTGGCGCTTCTCGTAAGGGCCCGAGAGGAACCCCTTCAGCGCGCAGTACACGAGCCGCGGGTTGAGCGCGGAGAGCACGTCCCACCCGTACCCCAGACGCTCCATCGTGCCGGGGCCGAAGTTCTCGATCACGACGTCGGCGGTCCTCGCGAGGCGAAGGACGATCTCCTTGCCCTCCTTCGCCTTCAGGTCGAGAGCGAGGCTCGCCTTGTTGCGGTTGAAGTACGGAAAGTAGCCCGTGCCGAAACCGCGCAGGCGGCGCGTGGGATCGCCGTCCACGGGCTCGATCCGGAGTACGTCGGCCCCGAGGTCCGCGAGGATGACCCCGCACGCGGGGCCCATCACGGCGTGGGTGAACTCGAGAACGGAGAGATCCGCGAGGGGAAGCGCCGGCGGTCGAGGCATCTCGCCCATTGGCTGGCCGGTCTACGCGGCGAGCGCGTGGAGCTTGCCGGGGAGGCTCCTGCCGAGGAACTCCTCCATCCGGCGCGCCGCGCGGATGACGGGCTCGAGCGCGACTCCCGTCGCGACGCCCATCGCCTCGAGCATGTTCACGGTGTCCTCCGTCGCGACGTTGCCGGACGCCCCCGGAATGAACGGGCAGCCCCCGAGACCCCCGAAACCGGTGTCGAAGCGCGTGACGCCGGCCTGCAGCGCGGCGAGAAGATTCGACAGGCCGAGGCCGCGCGTGTCGTGCAGGTGGAGGACGACCGGGACCGCGCCGGCGACGGGCAGCACACGCTCGAGCACGTCGGCGATCTGTCTCGGGTTCGCCATGCCCGTCGAGTCGGCGAGGGAGAGCGCGGCGGCGCCTTCTTCCACGATCTCCCGCGACATCTCGACGACCCGGTCGAGCGGAATGGCGCCCTCGTACGCGCATCCGAAGGCACACTGGAGGCCCACGCGCGTCCTCAGGCTCTTCGCCCTCGCGGCCCGGATCATGAGCTTGAGTTCCGCGCGCGCCTCGTCGAGGCTGCGGTTCGCGTTCCTCCGGCTGTGCGTGTCGCTCGTCGAGATCGAGAGGTCGACGGCTCCGAGACCCGACGCCGCGGCGCGTTCGACTCCCCTGCCGTTCAGGACGAGGCCGCTGTACGTGACGCCCGGGCGCCTCGCGAGCCTCCGGACGACCTCCTCGGCATCGGCCATCTGCGGCACGCGCGCCGGGTGGACCAACGAGCAGACCTGGATTTCCGTGAGGCCGGCGTCCGCGAGCGCCTCGATCAATTCCACCTTCAGCGCGGTCGGGATGAGCTTCTGCTCGGACTGAAAGCCGTCGCGGGGACCGACCTCGATGAGCGTGACGCGCTCGGGAAGCACCATCGCCACGCGGGCAAGGATCTCACAACCCGTCCTCGCGCTTGACGAGAGAGGCACGGCTCCCGTACCTTGATCCCTGGTGAAAAACCTCGAGAACGCTCCTTCGCTTCTCGTCGTCGTGACGTCTGTGGGCACGGAGCAGCAGGCTCTCGACATCGCGCAACGCCTTGTCGAAAGCCAGCTCGCCGCGTGCGTCAACATCCTGCCGGGCGTGAGGTCCGTCTTCCGGTGGAAAGGGAAGGTCCAGCACGAAGGAGAGTTCCTCCTGATGGCCAAGACGTTGGAGGAGAACTTCGAGCGCGTGCGGCAGGTCATGAGGGAGCTCAATGCCTACGAGCTCCCGGAGATCCTCGGCTTTCCCGCGAGCCACGCCGACGAAGCGTTCGCGGCGTGGGTGGCGGCGAACTCCACGGGAGTCGAGAATCCGTCGGACGACGAGGACGAGCCCGGGGAAGCGACGATCGATTGACACCTTCCGCGGCTCGTTCGAGGAAGGGCGGCCGATCCGTCCGCGTCCGCCCGAGGACGTGTCTTCGGCTGTGCCTCGCGTTCGCTTTCCTCTCCGCGTCCCGGGGTCACGCGACCGAGGTGACGCGCGTCCTGACTCCCGCGGCCGACGTCACGATCTTCGAGGAGAACGCGGACGCGGCCGATGCGAAGAGCCCCTCGATCTTCGCGGGCCGGAACAACCGTGACTCGATCCGCCGCGCCCTCCTCCGCTTCGACGTCGCGAGCGCCGTCCCGGCGGGCATCGTCGTGTCTTCGGCGCAGCTCAAGCTCAGCCTGACGCGCGCCAATTCGGGGTTCGTCTTCGTGTCCCTCTATCGCGTCTCGGCCCCCTGGAACGAGGGCACGTCGAACTCCGGGACCCCCGGCGGCAGCGGCGCTGCAGCGACTTCGGGCGACGCGACGTGGACGGCCCGCATCTATCCGGGGACCCCATGGCTCAGCCCGGGAGGCGACACGGCGCCGGCCGCGAGCGCCACGACGCTCGTCGGATCGTCCCTGGCGGACTACGTCTTCGCGACGACGTTCCAGATGGTCGCCGACGTACAGGGCTGGCTCGACCAGCCCGCGACAAACTTCGGCTGGCAGCTCCGTGCGGACGAGACCCAGATCGCGCCCACGGCCAAGCGCTTCGGCTCGCGCGAGAGCACGCCTCAGGCTCAGCAGCCACAGCTCTTCGTCACGTACGACGATGCGAGCGCGCCCGCCGCGACCGGCGTGCCGGCTCTGGACGAACCGGGGCTCGCGGTACTCACCGTGCTCCTCGCCACGGCCGGCGCAAGACTGCTTCGCCGGGAGCCTTAGACCGCCGCGAGGGCGTTCTCGAGGTCCTGGAGGATGTCCTCGACGTCCTCGATGCCCACGGACACGCGCACGAGGCCGGGCGTGATGCCGCGTCTTACGCGCTCCTCGGGCTCGACGCTCGCGTGCGTCATCGAGGCCGGGTGCGAGATGAGGCTCTCGACGCCGCCGAGAGACTCTCCGAGCGCGCAGACGACGACGCGGTCGAGGAGGCTCTTCACCGCCTCGACGGAACCGAGATCGAAGGAGATCATCCCGCCGAAGCCCGACATCTGCCGTGCCGCGACGGCGTGACCGGGATGGGATCTGAGGCCCGGATAGAACACCTTCTTCACCTTCGGGTGGGACGCGAGCCACTCCGCGACCGCCCGCCCGTTCGCGTCGTGCGCGCGCATGCGCACGGGGAGCGTCTTGATGCCCCGCGAGACGAGGAACGAATCGAACGGGGAGAGGATCGCGCCCGCCGCGTTCTGCGTGAAGCCGATCTTCTCGCCGTCCCCGGGATCCGCGCAGATCACCGCGCCGCCCACCGAGTCCGAATGGCCGTTGAGGTACTTCGTCGTGGAATGGACGACGACGTCGCACCCCAGCGCGAGCGGCCGCTGGAAGAACGGCGTCGCGAACGTGTTGTCGACGACGACCCGGATCTTCGCGCCGATCCTCTTCGAGGCGTCCTTCGCGACCGCGGCCAGCGCTTCGAGGTCCGAGATCTCCATCGTGGGGTTCGTCGGCGTCTCGACGAAGAGCATCCTCGTCGCCTTCGTCACGGCGGCGCGCACGGTCTCGGGATCCGTCGTGTCGACGTAGTCGAACGTCAGGCCGAAATTCGCGAGGATCTTCGAGAAGAACCGGTACGTGCCCCCGTACGTGTTGCGGCTCACGAGCACATGGTCGCCCGCCTTGACGAGGCTGAGCATGAGCGACGTCTCGGCCGCCATCCCCGAAGCGAATGCGTGGGCGACGGCTCCTCCCTCGAGCGCCGCGAGCTGCGTCTCGAGCGCGAGTCGCGTCGGGTTCTTCGTCCGCGCGTACTCGTAACCCTGGCGCGGCTTGCCGAAGCTCTCCTGGACGTACGTGGACGTCTGGAAGATCGGCACGGCGACCGCTCCGGTGACCGGCTCGGGCTCCTGTCCCGCGTGCACGCACGCCGTCGCGAAGCCCGGGATGCGCCTTTTTCCCGCCGTCTTCTTCGGCGTCCCGGCGCCGGTTTTTACCTTCATCCGAGGATGCCCTTGCTCACGTAGCGCTCCGCGCCGTCCGGCAGCAGCGTGACGACGCGCTTTCCGGGGCCGAGGCGGCGGGCGATCCGGCGCGCCGCCGCCGCGTTGCAGCCGGACGATCCACCCACGAGCAGCCCTTCGGTGCGCGCGATCTCGAGGACGGTGGCGAAGGCCTCCTCGTCGTCGATCGCGACGATCTCGTCCGCGAGCTCGGGATCCCAGATCTCGGGAAGGAACGACGCCCCGATCCCTTCGACTTTGTGCGTGCCCGCCTTGCCTCCCCCGAGGATCGAGCCCTGCGGCTCGACGGCGACCTTGAGGACGTCCGGCAGGCGCTCGGCCAGGAACCGTGCGACCCCCATGAACGTGCCCGTGGAGCCCGCGCCGATGACGATCGCGTCGAGGCGCTCCTCGCACTGCTCGAGGATCTCCGGGCCCGTCGTCTCGTAGTGCGCGCGCGGATTCGAGGGGTTCGCGAACTGCTGCGGCACGTAGGCGCCGGGGATCTCCTTCGCGAGAGCGTGCGCCTTGTCGATGGCACCCTTCATGCCGAGCGCATCGGGCGTCTGCACGACGCTGCCGCCGAGCGCGGCCATGACCTTCTGCTTCTCGATCGAGAACTTCTCGGGCACGCAGAGGATGACGCGGTACCCGCGCGAGACGCCCACGAGCGCGAGGCCGATGCCCGTGTTCCCGGCCGTGGGCTCGATGATCGTTCCGCCCGGCTTCAGGAGCCCCTTCTCTTCGGCGTCGCGGATCATCCCAACGCCGATGCGGTCCTTCACCGAGCCGCCGGGGTTCAGGAACTCGCACTTGGCGAGGATCTCGGCCGCGCCGGTCCCCGCGAAACGCGAAAGCCGGACCATCGGCGTCGACCCGATGAGATCCAGCGCGGAATCGGCGACGACGAGCGGACGAGCAGCGAGCACGGTCATCGATGGAACTCTAGCAGCCGCGGAAAGATCGAGAGGGATTCGATTAGCCGGGGGGAGAGATTCCCAATCTCTCCCCCCGGACCCCCCTCACCGGGCGGGCCGTCTTTCTCTGTAGCAGTCGCGGCAGTAGACGGGCTTGCCGTTCGTCGGGTTGAACGGCACCTGCGTCGTCTTGCCGCACGCGTCGCACGTCACGTTGTAGAGCTGGCGCGCGCCTCCGTCGCCGAAGCCGCCGGTCTTGCGCTTGTCGCGGCAGGCCTTGCAGCGCTTGGGCTCGTTCGAGAATCCCTTCTGAGCGTAGAACTCCTGCTCGTTGGCCGTGAACGTGAAAGGGGCGCCGCAGTCGATACAGGCGATGGTCTTGTCCGTGTACATCAGAACTCCAGAGAAGGTCTCCGATTCGCCGGAGAACCGTGAGGAAATCGCGGGCGCGGCTCCACGCGGAACAGCGGCCGCCGGGTTGGAACGAGGGAAACCTTCACCGGCTCCGGGACTTCAGGAGGCTACGGTGGGGCCGTTTCCCAGATGGGGCCCCGGGGCGTTGGAAATAGGGGGGAACCTCCTTGACAAACCTTTCGGCCATGACCTCACGGCCGGTGAAGACATCGGGGAATCGTTCCGCGAGCTCTCCTGGCGTTATTGATGAATGAGAAACAAGAATTGCCGCAAAAGCAAGAGAAAAATTGAAGAGACTGTTTCTCATTCGAGCCGGACGCGGTCGGTGAGGCGCGTCCCGCCCGCCCGGACCGTCCCCACGAGCAGGGCGGCCCCTCTCACCTTCTCCACGGGCAGGAGCGTCGCGGCGTCCACGAGGTCGAGGGCCTCGATCGTGAGGCGCGGCTCCATCTCGAGCGCCATTCGCGCGGCGGCGAGGATCTTCCCCGCCTTTCGCTCCCCGAGCGCATGAAGGAGCTGGCCCGCAAGGAGCGCGCGGAAGAGAGCGGGGGCCGCCTTGCGCTCCTCGGGCGAGAGCCGGGCGTTCGCCGGGGAGACGGCGAGGCCGTCGCTTTCGCGCTGCGTCGGGGCCGCCACGGCGTCACTTCTTCGAGCCGCGCGGGACGTAGATCTGGGTGCCCCGGAAAGGGCGCCGAACCTGCGCGATGAGGTCTTCGAGGTCGCCTTTCCGCTCGACGAAGTCGATCTCGTTCGTCTCCACGACGAGGAGCGGGCAGTCCCGGAAGTGATAGAAGAAATAGTTGTACGCCTCGACGAGGGACTTGAGGTACTCGGGCGCGATCGTCTTCTCGTAGGCCCGTCCCCGCTTCCGGATCCGGCCGAGGCAGGTCTCGACGCTCGCCGTGAGGTGTACGACGAGGTCCGGGCGCGGGACGCTCGCGGCGAGCGTGGCGTAAAGCTTGTCGTAGAGCGCGATCTCCGCGTCGTTCAACGTGAGGTAGGCGAAGATCTTGTCCTTCGCGAACGTGTAATCGGCGATCACGAGGTTCCGGAAGAGGTCGATCTGCGCGATTTCCTGCTGCTGCCGGTAGCGCGAGAGCAGGAAATAGATCTGCGTCTGGAACGCCGCTCCTTTCTTTCCCGCGTAGAAGTCCGCGAGGAAGGGGTTCGTGACGTCCTCGAGGATCTGCGTGCCGCTGAAGCGCTTCGCGAGGAGCCCCACGAGCGACGTCTTTCCGACCCCGATCGGGCCTTCGATCGCGATGTGGCGGAGAGGGAATTCCTTCGGGGTGGGCGCCGGCACGAGGCGGGGAGTTTAGCGCCTGAGGAGGACGTCGCCGGCGCCGCAGAGGAAGACCGCGACGGACAGCCAGCCGTTCGCCGTGAAGAACGCGCCGTCCACGCGAGAGAGGTCCTTTTCCGAGACGAGGAGGTGCTGGCGGACGAGGAAGACGCCCGCGAGAACGACGCCCGCGCCGAAGAGGGGGCCGCCTTTGGCCAGGACGAAGACGCCGTAGAGGAGCGCGAGCGAGACGGCGTGAAAGACCGTCGAGAGATCGAGCGCGCGGCGGCCGCCGAGACGCGCCGGCAGCGAGAAGAGGCCGTGTTCGCGGTCGAACGTCTCGTCCTGGAGGCTGTAGATCACGTCGAAGCCCGCGACCCAGAAGAGAACGGAGAGCCCAAGCACGACAGGCGTGGCCGCGAACCGTCCCGTCACCGCGATCCACGCGCCCACCGGCGCGATCGCAAGCGAGAGCCCCAGGACGAGATGCGAAAGCGCGCTCAGGCGCTTCGTGAAGGAGTAGCCCAGAACGATCGCGAGCGCGAGAGGCGAGAGGGCGAGACACAGCGGGTTCAGGAGCCACGCCGCGACGACGAAGGCGGCGGCCGAAAGCGCGCAGAAGGCGGAGGCGGCCGCCACCGAGACCGTGCCCGCCGGAATCTCGCGCCGCGCGGTGCGCGGGTTCCGGGCGTCGAGCTCGCGGTCCACGATCCGGTTGAAAGCCATCGCGGCCGAACGCGCGCCCGCCATCGCCACGAGGATCAAGGCGAGCGTCCGGGGCCCGGGCGATCCTCCCGCCGCGAGCACGGCCGCGAGCAGCGCGAACGGCAGCGCGAAGACCGTGTGCGAGAACGTGACGAGGGAGAAGAACCGCGTCACGCCCATCACGTGCCGCCCCTCCAGCGGTAGTCGCGCGTGTCGATCCTCACGTCGAGGAGGTCGGCGACGCGCAGCAGATAGGCGTCGAGGAGGTCCTCCGCCTCGCGCGCCGCGTAGAAGGCGGGAACGACGGGGGCGACGATGGCGCCCGCCCGCGTGGCACGCACGATGTTCTCCGCGTGCACGAGGGACAGCGGCGTCTCGCGGAGTCCCAGGACGAGCCGGCGCCTCTCCTTGAGGCAGACGTCGGCCGCGCGCTGCAGGAGGCCGCGTGAGGTGCCGTTCGCGATCGCCGCGAGTGTTCCCGCCGAGCACGGCAGGACGGCCATTCCGCGCGTCCTGAACGAGCCCGAGGAGATCGGGGCGTCCACGGCGCTCTCGGGATGAAGGACGATCCTCGCGCGCGCCGCCTCGCCGAGGGCCGCGGAATCGAGGAGCGCCTCGACGGACGTGATGCCGGCATCGATCTCCGTGCGCGCCACGAGGAGGGCGCGCGGCGAGACGACCACGTGAAGGCGCGTGAGGTCGGGCGACGCGGAAAAGAGCCCGAGCGCCCGGAGGCCGAGACGCGCGCCGCTCGCTCCGGAGATGCCGAGGATCAGGTCGCGCTCCCCTCCCGCAGCCGCCATTCCTCGATTGTCCTACGCGACAGCTTTTCCTGTCGCCTTCTCCCCATTTCGTGCAGGAAGGGAGAAGAGATCTTCCTGGAAGGGGTTAGGAGGAGCGGCGGCGGGACGCGCGACAGGAGAAGTTGTCGCGCACGAGCGGCGGCCGCGATCCCCTTCCAGGAAGAACTCTTCAGCCAGCAGCCGGTTGCGCGGAACGGTCCGCTCCCGGCACCGCCCGTGCGATGCGCGGGGCTGAGGTGATCGATGAGCTAGGCGACGAACACGCGCACCCGGGCGCGCCCGGGAATCAGCGGAAGGAACGCACCCGAATTCCCGGAATGTCCTGAATCTTCACAACGAAAACGAATCTGAAAGGAGTTTCCAATGGCTCTCCGTCCAATCGTCCGCGCTCTCGTCGTGCCCGTCCTCGGGCTCTCGCTCTCCGGCGTCGGCTCCCATCCCGCCGTCGCCGAAGGCGAAGCCCCGACCTCGCACAAGGTCGTGAACATCAACCAGGCGACCTCGGC
>DATGDV010000164.1:0-3057 GCA_035310685.1 Thermoanaerobaculia bacterium | reverse complement strand
ATCCAGCGCTTCCTCTCGCAGCCCTTCCACGTCGCCGAGCAGTTCACGGGCGTGGCCGGCCGCTACGTGAAGATCGCCGACACGATCCGTTCCTTCAAGGAGATCGTCGAGGGCAAGCACGACGAGCTGCCCGAGCAGGCGTTCTTCAACGTGGGCGCGATCGAGGAAGCGCAGGAGAAGGCCGAGAAGCTGAAGGCGGGGGCCTGACGTTGGACGGGCGCCTCACGCTGACGGTCGTCACGCCGGAGCGCGCGCTGCTCCAGGGCGTCGCCTGCGACGAGGTCACGCTGCCGGCGTGGCGCGGCGAGCTCGGCGTCCTGCCGGGTCACACGCCCCTGATCGCGCTTCTTGGGATCGGCGTCGTCGGGTATCGCGACGGAGGCCGGCGTCAGACGCTCGCCGTCCGCAGCGGGTTCGTGGAAATCGCGGCGGACGCGGTCCGCATCCTCGCCGACCAGGCGGCGGCGCCGGAGGACATCGACACGGCGAAGGCCTCGGCGGAAAAGGCGGACGCGGAGAACAGGCGCGCGCATGCTGCGGGAGACCAGGAGCTGGACGCCGCGAACGCGGATGCGCGTTTCGCGGAAGCGCGCCTCGCCGTGCTCCAGCAGGCCTGACCGGGGCCGAGATCGCAAGAGGCGGCCCCATGACGTCCCCACGAGGGGCCGAACGCCCCGGCACGGGGCTTGCGTTTGAGGTGTGCAGGCCCGGGTGGCGCCGAAAGGGCGCGCCGGGTGACGCGAACACCTCCTGCCTCCTACCGGGGCTCCGCACGGCGGAGCCCTCTTTTTTTGCCCCTATCATCGCTGCCTCATGACGGCGAGGGCGGACGGATGATTCTCGAGCGGGATCCGTGGTTCGCCCAGTGGTTCGGGGAGGAATACCTCGCGCTCTACCCCGAGCGCGACGACCGG
Source organism: Thermoanaerobaculia bacterium (assembly GCA_035310685.1). Lineage (GTDB taxonomy): Bacteria > Acidobacteriota > Thermoanaerobaculia > UBA5066 > UBA5066 > Fen-183. Next base: position 2,143 of record DATGDV010000164.1, on the reverse strand, counting down.
GAGGCGCGGCTGAAATCCAATTTCGCGCGCGAGCTTCTCGCGCCGTTCGCGAGCGTCGGCCGCATTCGATTCCTGGATCTCGCCTGCGGGACGGGGCGGCACGCTCTCGCGCTGCACGACGGCCTCGGAGGAGTGGTGGGCCTCGATCTGTCGGAGAGCCTTCTCTCCCAGGCCCGCCGCCGGCAGGGGCCGGCGCGCCCGCTCTTCCTGCGCGGCGACACACGGCATCTTCCCTTCCCGTCCGGCACGTTCGGGGCGGCCGTGAACTTCTTCACGTCTTTCGGCCACTTCGGGGATCCTGCCGAGGACGTCCGCGTCGTGCGCGAGGTGGCGCGGGTCCTCGCGCCGGGAGGGGCGTTTCTGTCGGACGTCTTCAATGCCGAGCGCGTGGTCTCGATGCTCGCGCTTCGCGAGGTGAAGACCGTGGCCGGCCAGCGCGTGATCATCCGCCGACGGTACGATCCGTCGAGCCGGCGCGTGGAGAAGGAAATCGAGATGGGTTCGGGCGAGAACAAGCGCGTCTTCAAGGAGTCTGTCCGCGCCTACACCGAGCACGAGCTCCGGAACCTTCACCGCATGGGCTCCTTCGCGGTGCGTGCGGCCTACGGGAACTTCGACGGCTCGCCGTTCGACCGGCGGAAGTCGCCGCGCCTGATTCTTCTCGCCGTGAAATCCAAGCCGAGAGTCCGCGCCGAGGGAGAGCCGTGACCGCAATTTCGCTCTCTCGGGTTCCCGGAATTCCCGACCTCGCGCGCGGCCTTGCGACGGGGACCCCGGACGTCTCCGCCTTCCTGCCCGACCGGCCCGACCTCGAAACGATCGAGAAAAGAGCGAGCGCGGTCCTGGCCGCGTACCGCCCGCGTGCCGTGTCCCGTGACGTCGACTCCAGGCTCGCCGCATTTGCGCGCGGCGAAGGCACGGCGGTCTTTACCGGCCAGCAGGCGGGCCTTTTCGGGGGGCCGCTCCTCACCCTCGTGAAGGCGCTCGCGGCGGAAAAGCTCGCGGCGCGTCTCGTGGCCGAGGGCACGGCTGCGGGCCCCGCTTTCTGGTGCGCGTCCGAAGACCACGATCTCGTGGAGGTGACGCGCGTCGTCCTGCCGGTCTCGGACGGGCCGAGGGACGCCGGCCCCGATCCTTCCACCCTCGCGGAAAACCGATCGCCCGTCGGGGCGCTCCCGGTCGGCGTCGACGTCGAGGCCCTCGTCGCGAAGGCCGCGGCCGGCTTCTCGCAGCCGCCGGACGAAGAAGCCGTGACGGCGATGACCGCCGCGCACCGGGGAAAGACCTTCTTCGAAGCGTTCTCGGCGACGCTCGCGTGGCTCCTCGGCGGGAGCATGCCCGTTTTCGACGCGGCAAATCCCTCGGATAAGCCGGCCCTCGTGCCGCTCGCGTGTCGACTCGTGCGCGAGAGGACCGACGTGAAAAAGCTCCTCGCCGAGCGCGGGGCGGCGCTCGAGGCCGCGGGCCACCCGCTTCAGGTCACGTCCGACCCCGCCGCCCTGCCGCTCTTCGCGCGGGTCGGCCGCGACCGGCTCCTTCTCCTCGAAACGGGCTCGCGCCTCTCCCTCAAGGGGCTCGACGGGACGTTCGAGGCCGAGGAGGTCGTCGATCGCTTCGTGAGCGGCGCCTGGCTGCCGTCCTTCTCGGCCCTCACCCGGCCGCTCACCGCCTCCGTGCTCTTCCCCGTCTCCGCGACGATCCTGGGGCCGGCCGAGATCGCGTATTGGGCCCAGGGCTGGCCGCTCTTTTCCTGGGCCGGCATCGTTCCGCCCGTGATCGTTCCGCGGCCTCTCGTGGCGCTCGTCCCGGCCGCGACGGCGCGCGTGCTCTCGAAGCTCGGCCTTTCCGTGGAGGACGTCCTCGGGGGCGAGGAGGCGATGCTCCGCAAGAAGGGCGCGGGTTCGGCGCAGGCGCTCCTGGAACGACTCGCGGCCATCCGCGAGGGGACGATCCGCGCGCTCGAGGCCGAAGAGCCGGCGCTCCTCGCCGTCGACTCGGCGTTGCGGAAGGCGGTCGACGCGACGCGCGAGAAGACGAGTTTCGCGTTCGAGAAGCTCGTCGAGAAGACCGCCGCCGCGGCCGGGCGCTCAGACGAGCGGATGGCGGGACAGGTGAGCCGGATCGCGGACGAGATCTTGCCGGG
>DATGDV010000163.1:0-3805 GCA_035310685.1 Thermoanaerobaculia bacterium | reverse complement strand
CGCTCTTTTCGGCGCGGGCGTGGACGGCCCCGAAAGTCTGGAATCCGGACGCGCTCAAGGAGGAGGGAAAGGGATGAGCCTCGAAGAGTTGGTCGTCACCGCGCCGTACGGAGGCGGGGAGCTCGCGCGGATTCCGTCCCCGTCCGCCGAAGACGTCGAAACCGCCGTGCGGCGGGCCGTTCTCGCGTTCGAGAAGACCCGGATGATTCCCACGTTCACCCGCGTCGCCATTCTGAGAAAGGTCGCGGCCGAGCTCGAGCGGCGTCGCGACGAGCTGGCGCGGACGATCGCGGCCGAAGCCGGCAAGCCGATGAAGGCCGCACGAACGGAAGCGGAACGCGCGGTGGCGACGTTCTCGGCTTCGGCGGCGGCGCTCGAGGCCTGGAAGGGCGAGATGCTGCCTCTCGACGTGAACGCGGCATCGCTCGGGCGATGGGGCGTCGTGAAGCGCGTCCCCCTGGGGCCGGTTCTCGCGATCACGCCTTTCAATTTCCCTCTCAACCTCACGGCGCACAAGGTGGCTCCGGCGATCGCCGTGGGCGCGCCCGTCGTCCAGAAACCCGCCTCGAAGACGCCGCTCTCGGCGCTCGGGCTCCGCGAGATCGTGCTCCGTGCCGGCTGGCCGGAGGATGCGTATGCCGTTCTCCCGATCTCCGGTGCGGCGGCCGAGGGACTCGTGACGGACCCGCGCCTTCCGGTGATCTCGTTCACGGGCTCGGGCGCCGTCGGCTGGCGGCTGAAAACCCTCGCGCCGAAAAAACGCGTCGCCCTGGAGCTGGGTGGAAACGCCGCCGTCGTCGTCCACTCGGACGCGGACCTCGACGACGCCGCGCGCCGGACGGCCTCGGGCGCGTTCAGCTACGCGGGCCAGTCCTGCATCTCGGTCCAGCGCGCGCTCGTCCACCGTCCCGTATTCGACGCATTCCGCGAGAAGCTGCTCGGCGCGACGGCGACGCTCGTCGTGGGCGACCCGCTCGACGAGAAGACGGACGTCGGCCCCATGATCGCGCCTTCCGAGGCCGCGCGCGTCGACGGCTGGGTCGCCGAGGCCATCGCGGGCGGCGCGACCGCGGTCCGCGGAGGAACGCGCGTCGGAGACTGCCTCTCGCCCGTGATCCTCGCGAACACGGCGCCGTCGATGAAGGTCGAGGAGCAGGAAGTCTTCGCCCCGGTCGTCACGCTGAACGCTTACGACGACTTCGAGGAGGCGCTCCGGCGCGTGAACGACTCGAAGTACGGCCTGCAGGCCGGCGTCTTCACGCGGGACCTCGCGCGCATCCAGCGCGCCTTCGACGTTCTCGAGGTGGGCGCGGTCCTGGTCAACGACGTCCCGACCTGGCGCGCGGACCGCATGCCGTACGGGGGCGTGAAGGACTCGGGCTCCGGACGCGAGGGGCCGGCGTACGCGATGGAGGAGTTCACGGAGCCGCGGCTCCTCGTGGTCCGGAGCTGAGGAAAGGAAGAGGGAACGCATGGCCCAGCAAGTGTTCACGATCGCCGCGACCTGGGATGCCGCCGGGAAGCGGGGCACGCTCACGACCGAAGACGGCAGCCTGAAGATCGAGCACATCGGCGCCAAGTCACTCGGCGGAGGGAACGGCGCCCCGAATCCCGAGGAGCTGCTTCTCGCGGCCGTCTCGGCGTGCTTCATCCAGACATGGGGGATCTTCCTCGGGAAGCTGCAGGTCCCGATCGATCAGGCGGTCCTCGACGGCTCGTGCGAGCTGGACAAGGATCCTGTCGGAGGCTTTCGCGTCACGAGAGTCGACCTCGCGCCGCACGTCCCGTCGGCGCTCTGGGAGTCCCGCCGCGCGGACGTCGAAAAGACGCTGTCCCTCGCGGAGAAATACTGCATCGTGTCCAAGGCGGTGAAGGGTTCTCTCGCGCTGACGGTCACGCCGAAGCCGGCCTGACGAGATCGTTCTCGCGCGGCGGAGCCCTTACCCTCGTCTTGGTCGACCCGGTGCGCCCGCCGGATGCACACGGCCTCTAACCTCGGAACGTGCCGCTCGCCGTCGCCGCCTGGTGCGTGCTGTGCCTGATCTGGGGCTCGACGTGGCTCTTCATCAAGCTCGGTCTCGCCGACCTCCCGCCCGTGAGCTTCGCTGGCATCCGCTTCGTCGTGGCTGCATCGATGCTCTGGGCAATCATCGCGATCCGCCGGACGCCTCTGCCGAAAGGCCCGCGCGCCTGGGGATTTCTCGCGCTCACGGGCTTTCTCGCGTTCTCGCTGAACTACGGCCTTCTCTTCTGGGGCGAGCAGCGTACGTCGTCCGGTCTCGCGGCCGTCCTTCAGGCCACGATTCCGGCGTTCGGCCTCGCACTCGCGCACCTCCTCCTTCCCTCGGACCGCATGACGCTCCCGAAGGTGTTCGGCGTGTCGCTGGGCATCGCGGGCGTCGCGGTCATCTTCTCGGATCGCACGACGCTCGCGGGAGACGACGCGCTGCGGGGAGGCCTTGCCATCGTGGCCGGAGCCTTCGCCGTCGCGCTTGCGAACGTCCTCGTCAAATCGCACGGCGCGCACTTCGACGCCGTGATTCTCGCCGGCGTCCAGATGACCTTCGGTCTCGTCCCGCTCGTCGTCGCCGGGTTTCTCGCGGAGGGAAGCCCGCTCGGCTTCCGGTGGACTCCGCGCGCGGTGCTGTCGGTTCTTTACCTCGCTCTGGTCGGCTCGGTGATCGCGTTCCTCCTCTTCTACTGGCTCCTCCAGCGGATGGACGTCACGAGGGTGCTCCTCATCGCGCTCGTGACGCCCGTCCTGGCCCTCGCGCTCGGTGCGGTCGTGCTGGGCGAGCGCCTCGGCGGTCGCGCCTTCCTCGGTACGGGGATGGTCCTCGGCGGCGTCAGCCTCGGCGCTCGAAGAAAATGACTACAGGTTCTTCTCGAACCACTCGGCAGGATGCGAGCACGACCATCCTACGTTGAACGCTTCGTCCAGGAAGCCGCCATCTCGCTCGTGCGCGGGGTGAGAGAATCCAGGACAGGTGATTCCGTTCCGTCCCGGTGAGGAGCTGTCCCTGCCCGCGCTCGCTCGAACGCAGGGATTCGACTCGGATGTGTTCACGGTGATGGACGTCATCCGGGGAGGGATGGGGGTGTGTGCCCGCGTCCGGCAAACGCCCTCCGGCCCCAGCTTCGCGCTGAAGGCGCTTCCGCGCGGCGGGGCGAGCAAGGAGGATTTCGAGCGCTTTCTCGCAGAGCTCCAGGTCTGGCTGACGCTCTCCGTCTGCGACGGAATCGTCGAGGCGCTCTGTGTATTTCCGCTCGAGAAGATGCCCGTCGTCTGCTCGCGGTGGATGGCCGGCGGTAGCCTGAGGTCGCAGATGCTCTCGAAAGACCCCGAGCTTTTCTACCGGACGCTCGTGCGTATTGCGGGGGCCCTCGACTGGGCGGCCGCCGAGCATCACATCGTGCACCGCGACCTCAAGCCCGAGAACATTCTCCTCGACGAGCTGGGGCGTGCCGCGGTCAGCGATTGGGGCATCTCGTCGCCGCTCGGCAACGGCGAGATGGAGTCGACGCCCGGCGGCGGGCACCTCGTCTTCGGTACCGCGGCCTACGCCTCGCCCGAGCAGCTCCTGGGCGGCGTCCCGCTGGACCTGAGATCCGACATCTACAGCCTCGGCTGCCTCATGTACGAGTGGGAGACCGGCCGAACGCCGTTTTCGGGCACCTGGCACGAAATCCGCGAAGCGAAGATCCGGGGCGAGCCCCCGAAAATCGCGGCCGGGCTCTTCCGGAAGACCTCGTTCGGAGCCGAGGACGTGATCGCGCGCTGCCTGCAGCGGGAGCGCCACGAGCG
>DATGDV010000162.1:0-7681 GCA_035310685.1 Thermoanaerobaculia bacterium | reverse complement strand
AGTCGCGCCGGCGCGTCCTTCAGGCCGGAGTGCCCATCGTGCCCGGCATGACGACCCCGGCCAGGTCCGCCGAGGAGATCGCGGAGTTCGGCCGGGAGAATGGCTTCCCGCTCCTCCTCAAGGCCGCGGCCGGCGGCGGCGGGAAGGGGATGCGGGTCGTGAGGAGCGCGGCAGAGGTCCCCGAAGCCTTCGCGCGCGCCCGGAGCGAGGCCCGTTCGTACTTCGCCGACGAGGCCGTGTACGCGGAGCTCTTCGTCGAGGACTCGCGGCACGTCGAGGTCCAGGTCCTCGGAGACTCGACCGGCCACATCATCGCCGTGGGCGAGCGCGAGTGCTCGCTTCAGAGGCGGCACCAGAAGGTCCTCGAGGAGTGTCCGTCGGCCGCGGTCAGTCCCGAGCTCCGCGCGCGCATGGAGGCCGTCGCCGTCGCCGCGGCGAAGTCCGTCGATTACGTCTCGGCCGGGACCGTGGAGTTCCTGCTCGCGAAGGACGGACGCTTCTTCTTCCTCGAGATGAACACCCGGATCCAGGTCGAGCATCCCGTGACCGAGGTCGTGTACGGCGTCGACCTCGTCGCGGAAATGATCCGGATCGCGCGCGGCGAGCCGATGTCGATCCGGGAGAAGCCGGCGATGCGGGGCCACGCGATCCAGTGCCGCATCTACGCGGAGGACCCCGCGCACGGCTTCGCCCCTTCGCCCGGCCGCATCCTGCGACTCAGGAGGCCGCAGGGGCCGGGCATCCGGGTCGACTCCGGCGTCGAAGGCGGCGACGTCGTGCCGCTCGACTACGATCCGATGATCGCGAAGTTCGTCGCGTGGGGGCAGGATCGCGACGAAGCCCTCCGGCGCATGCGCCGCGCGCTCGCCGAGTCGCGCGTCGACGGCATCGAGACCTCGATTCCCTTCTTCCTGTCGCTCCTCGAGGATCCGGAGGTCGTGGCGAACCGCATCTCCACGCAGTTCCTCGATCGCTGGCCCTACGTCCCGAAGAGGCCGCCCGAGGACGTCGCGGCGGCGTCGATGGTCGCGGCCGCCCTCGAGTCGATGGACGGGGCGAAGAAGCGCCGGCCGGCAGCCGCGGCGTGCGGGTCGGGACCCGGCGCGTGGAGGACCGCGCGGACGTCCTTCGGGTTGCGCGAATGAAGTTTCGCACCCGGTTCTCCGACGACAAGGCGGGCCGCGCACTCGACGTGACGGTCGGCGCCCCGTCCTTCGAGGCGACGCTGGAGGGCACGTCGCTGTCCGGAGACGCCCTCGAGGTCCGCGACGGCGTCTGGTCGCTCGTCGGGCCGGACGGCCGCCAGATCGAGGTCAGCGTCGCCTTTCAGAACGACGGCTCCGTCCGCGCCTACGCGGGGGGGTGCCTCTTTGGATTCGAGCTCCTCGACGAGCTGACGGCGCGGGCGCTGGCGGCCACGGGCGGCAGGTCGACGCGTCGTGTCGCCCACGCCGCCGCCGCGATGCCGGGCCGCGTGCTACGAGTCCTCGTCGCTCCCGGCGAGCACGTCGCGCAGGGTCAACCGCTTCTGGTCCTCGAAGCGATGAAGATGGAGAACGAGGTGAAGTCGCCTCGGGAGGGCGTGATCGCCTCGGTGGAAGCGTCGGCGGGGAAGGCAGTTTCTGCAGGGGACGTCCTCGTGAGATTCGAAATCGGGGGCGAGTAGGCGCAGAACCCGTGTTCTCGACGAGAACGGACACTCTCGAGGCCGGCTCCCTCTCTCGAAGAAGGCTTGCGATGAATGAGGTTAATCTTCACCCATGAAGTCACGCGTCACGCTTTCCGTCATCGCCCTGCTCGCCGCCGCCCTCGGGTGCGAGGCGGCATCTCCTGCCCCCGGGCCCGCTGCAACGCCGCGGCCGGTCGCTCCCGCGACCCGTGCCGCCGCCGCCGCGCCGGCTCGGCCTTCCGCGAACGACGCCTTGCTCGAATGGGTCGAGGCCTTCTTCGCATGGGGTGAAGGAAAAGTCACGATCGAGACGATCCCGCAGGTCACCTTCACCAGCGGCGCGCACCTCCTCGTGGCCAAGAAGGCGTTCACGGCCGACGCGCGCATGAACGACCAGGCCTATCTCGTCGTGGAAAACGGCGCGAAGACCGTTCTCGTCGGCGACGTGATCTATGACGAGGAGCGCGCGAAAAGGCCGGCTCCGATGCCCGTCCGCGGGGAGTCCGATCTCGACGGACTGCGTGGCCGGCTCAAGCAGTATCTCGTTGGAGCGTTCTCGCTGGTTCTCGACCCCGCGAACGACCGCAAGGGCTGGAAAGCCGTGATCGTGAAGGCCGACACGGGGTACGGGAGCTACCCGATGGCCGGCTGGGTGAAAGCGGACGACGGGACGCTTCTCATCCTCGGCCGGTGGTGGGACCGGACGCGTTCCGTGGCCGAGCAGCGCCGCGAGTTCGTCAAGCTCACCGGAACGCCGGTCACGGGGCCTCCGGACGCGCGGGTCACCGTCGTCGAGTACTCCGACATGCAGTGCGGCTTCTGCAAGAAGCGGACTCTCGATTTCGAGAACCTCGTGGCGAAGCTGGGCAAGGAGCTCAAGATCCGGCGCTACATCAAGTCGTTCCCGCTCACGGGCGCGCATCCCTGGGCGTTCCGCGCCTCCTCGGCGGGCCGGTGCTTCTTCGACGGCCCGGGCGGAGCCGACCTCTTCTTCCGCTGGAAGTCGAACGTCTACGCCAAGCAGGAGGAGCTTTCCGTCCCGCAGGTCGACGCTTTCGCGATGGACTTTGCGGTCGCGAACGACCTCGACGAGAAGGCGTTTCGCGCCTGCTATCTCCAGGCGAAGGCGAGCGAGAAGATCCACGCCGACCTGGCCGAAGGGTGGGCGATGCGCGTCCGCTCGACGCCGACCTACTTCATCGACGGCGTGTACGTCTCGTGGTTCGGCGACAACGTCATGGAGGAGTTCCTCAGGAAAACGTACCTGGGCGGAAGAGGGCTGCCTCTACCGACGCCGGTCACGAAGACGACGCCGGCCGCCCATTGAGATTCCAGGCGCAGTCTGTTTCTCCGCCTCTCTTCACCTTCCAGGAGATCGCTAATCCTTGAAGGGCACCTGAACGACGATCCAGACCTTGACCTTGTGTCCGTCCTTCGTGGCGGGCTTCCACCGCCACTGCTCGAGGGCGGCCCTGCTCGCCTCGCCCAGCCCCACCTTCAGCGCCGTGTCGCGCAGGATCTCCACTTTGGCGGGCTTCCCGTCTTCGTCCACGAGAACGCGCAGGAGAACGGTTCCCGAGACGTGACGCTGGATCGCGAGGTGCGTGGGCTGCGGGCTGACCTGCCGCACGGAGACGGGCGGCGTGTCGATCGCCTCGGTGTCGACGAGGTCACCGTCCTTCACGGCAGGCGTCGCCGCGGGGGCTGCGGCCTGCCGCGCCTCGGATTTGCGGCGCGAGACGGCTTCGCGCGCGAGGCGCGCCGCCTCCTCGCGGTCCGCTTTCTCGCGAACGGCACGGGCGGTTTCCTCGCTGTCTTTCCACTTGCCGGCATCCTCGGACGTCCGGTCGATCTCGGCGCGCCGCTTCTTCGCGGCGGCCTCCTGGTCGCGCGCCGCCTTCGCCTCGCGCTTCTTGAGCTCCTCCTGGAGCTTCTTCTCGACCGCGGCCACGAACAGCGGATCCTCCTTGCCGACGACGACGGGAGCCGGCGTCGGGACCGGCGTAGGCGGAGCGAGAGTGGGCGTGGGCGCGGGCGTGGGCGCCGGAGCGGGAGGCGGGGGCGACCGCCTGAGAGCGAAGAAAGCTCCCGCCCCGAGAAGCAGGACGGCGCCGCCGGCGACGAGCCACAGCGGCGTCCCGCCGAGCGGCTTTTTCGGCGTGGGTCCGGCGACGGCCCGCAGAGGCACGGGGCCCGAGCGCGGCGTGCGCTCCGGGGGCCGGACGGGCGGTACGGGCAGGCGGCGCGAGCCGGTGGAAGACTCGAGCCGGCGCGCGCTCGTCGAGGACTCGAGCCGGTGTGATCCGGTGGAGGGCTCGGCCTGGCGCGAACCGCCCCCCTCGACCGCGGGAGCTCGAATCGGCTCGACGGCCGGAGAGGCTCCGGGAGAAGGGACGAGGCCGAGCGTGCCCGGGTCGATCTCCTCTTCGGCAGCAAGCTCGCTCTTCTCGCGCTGAATCGCCTTGTCGAAGTGCTTCTGCAGAAAAAAGGCGAGGTTGAACGTGGAGGGCGCGTACGGGCCGCCGTAAAGAAGCGCCGAGAGGTCCCGCCGGAATGACGAGATCTGGCGATCCCTCATGCGGGGGTCCGGATGCAAGGCATGACGGAGAAGGCGGCGGATGTCGTCGGGCACGGGCGTCCCGTCCACGGCGAGGTTCGCGCCTTCGACGGACTCCAGGGCGACACCGGACGGGGGCGCCCGGCCCGTGAGCGCCTCGTAGAGAATCGCACCCACCGAATACAGGTCGCCGGTCGTCGAGGGTTTCCCTCCGGCGAGTACTTCCGGGGCGACATACGGCCCGAACGTCTGTCGGACGCGCACGTTCTTGAGGGCCGGGAGGAGACCGGAGCCGAGGCCATGGCCGAAGACGCGTGCCTCACCTTCGTTCGAGACACAAACGAAGGCTGGCACGAGAAAACCGTGTGCGGCGCCCGTGAGGCGCTCGACGGGCGCTGCGGCTTCCAGGGCGGTCAGCAGCCGCTCCGCGATGAGGAGGGCGTGCTCGACGGGCAGCGGCGATCCGAGGAGGCGCGCGGCGAGGAGGTGGTCGAGCGTGCGCCCCTCGACGTACAGGGTGCCGACGAACGGGATGTCGTCGATCGCCCCCATCACCGTCCCGCGCGCCACCGTGGGGCCCTGGACGTCGTCGATGAGGTTCACAGCCGCTTCCATCGCGGTCAGAAGCGCGGGCCGGTCGATCGCGGCCGACGTGAACGTGCGGACGAGGAGGAACGGCCTCAACCGGGGCGCCCCTGCCGTTCCGGCCCGCCACGACTCGCCGAGGGCGTCCGTGCCAAGGGCGTGTGTCAGGACATAAGGCCCGAACGGCCGCGGGCTCGGTGCGGAGGCGTTCATGAGCTTTTCGGAAGCGGACTCTCGAGTGTAGCAAGGAACTGGCTTCTCTCGACCGGTGAAGGGGGTATGGGGGAAACACGACCGTGTTTCCCCCGTTGCTCACAGACGCCAGGCCCGCTGTCTCCGGTTCAGACCGCGCAGCGGTCTGCGGGCCTAGCGGTCGGCCTCCTGCGCCGCGCGGCGGGTCTGCCGGTAGCGCGACGCGTTCCGCTGCTGTTCCTCGTAGTCCGCGGAGAACGAATGCGACCCGTCGCCCACCGCCACGAAATAGAGGAACGAGACGTCCGCGGGGGCGATCGCGGCCCTCAGGGAAGCGAGCCCGGGATTGCAGATCGGCCCAGGGGGCAGTCCCGGGTTCACGTACGTGTTGAAAGGCTCATCCAGGGCCAGCTCCGAGCGCGCGAGGGAGCCCCGCCAGATGCCGAGTCGCTTCAGGGCGTAAATCGTGGTCGGATCGCATTGCAGGAGCATGCCCTTGCGCAGGCGGTTTCGGTAGACCGCCGCCACGATGGGGCGCTCCGCCGTGACGGCCGTTTCCTTCTCGACGAGCGAAGCGAGGGTCGTGGCCTGAAGCAGCGTCATCCCCTGGGCACGCGCCTTCTGCTCGAATCCTTCGGGGAGCCGGCGGACGAATTGCCGTGTCATCGCGGTCAGAATCTCGCGCGCTCCCATCGAACGCGTCACGACGTACGTGTCCGGGAAAAGGAACCCTTCGAGGCTGGGCGCGTCCTTCGGGACGCCCTCGAGCTCGTCCGGCTTCTGGAACAGCGCCTGAAAGTCGCGCATCGTGGAAAAGCTCTGCGACGAGAACAGCCTGAAGATCTCGTCGGCGGTGAACCCCTCGGGGACCGTGATTCGGTACGTCACGACGTCGCCCGCGACGATCGAAAGGACGACCTGCTCGGGCGTACGGGGCCCTGCGAAGCGGTATTCGCCGGCCTTGAGCGTCTTGCCCGGATGAAGGACCTTGAGCGCGACCATGCCGAGCCGCCAGTCGCGGAGAACGCCCTTCGACTGGAGAGACTCGAAGACGCTCGCCGAAGGCGTGCGCGGCGCGACCGTCACGATGACCTCCTCGCCCGCGTATCCCTGGTACGGCGTCCGGAGCAGGAAGGACACGAGAGCGATGCCCACGGCCATGGCGACGACGGCGAGGGCGAACACCCACGCGACGAGTGAGGTGGCGTGGCGTCCGTGGGACGAGCGGTGCTCGATCACGGGCGGATTCGGTACGCGTCTCAGCGGGAGCCGCGCGCCTCGTCGCGCTCGAAGAAGTAGTCCCTGAGGAGAACGGCCGCGGCCTCCGCGTCGCGGGCGGATTTTCGCCGGCGCGCGCCGAGGCCGGCGTCCACGAGAGCCCGCTCGGCGGCCGCGGTCGTCAGGCCCTCGCCGTGTAGATCCACCGGCAGGCCCGACGACTCGCGGAGGCGCCGGGCGAAGTTCCGCACGCGGCGCGCCCACGGACCTTCGCGGCCGTCCGCGCCCACCGGGTGGCCGACGACGATGCGCAGGACGTCTCGCTCCTTCGCGGCGGCGGCGACGGCAGCCGCGGCCTGCGCGTCGCTCGTTCGCGGCAGGACGCCCACGGGCACCACGACCCGGCCGGTCTCGTCCGAGACGGCGAGGCCGATCCTCCTTTCGCCGAAATCGACCGCGAGGACACGCACAACCCGAATCGTAGGAGGCCCCCTCCGCGAAGTCCACTCCGGCTACAATTCGTCGCTTGGCCGGTCCGCGGTCCTGGAGATCGGCCCGGGGAGCACAGCCTCTATGAACGACGTTTTCATCCTCTCCGCCGCCCGGACGCCGGTCGGCACGTTTCTCGGCGCGCTCGCGCCGCTTTCGGCCTCGCGTCTCGGCGCGATCGCGATCCGAGCTGCGGTCGAGCGCGCGGAAGTCCCCGCTTCCTCGGTGTCCCAGGTCTGGATGGGCAATGTCCTGCAGGCGGGCCAGGGCCAGGCGCCCGCGCGTCAGGCGGCTCTTGCCGCCGGTCTGCCTGCGTCCACCGGCTGCGTCACGGTCCACAAGGTCTGCGGATCCGGGATGCGCGCGGTGATGGACGCGGCGAACGCGCTGCGCGCGGGGGAATTCGACGTGGCGGTGGCCGGCGGCATGGAGTCCATGTCGAACGCGCCGTACCTCCTTCCGAAGGGGCGCTCCGGCCAGCGCATGGGCCACGGCCAGATCCTGGACTCGATGATCTCGGACGGCCTCTGGGACCCGTACAAGAACATCCACATGGGCAACTGCGCCGAGCTGTGCGCGGCGAAGTACTCCTTCACGCGCGAGGCGCAGGATGCGTTCGCGTTCGAGAGCTACCAGCGGGCACGCCGCGCGAACGAGGCGGGCGACTTCAAGGCCGAGTTCGCTCCGGTGACGGTCGAGGGCAAGAAGGGCCCCGTCACGGTGGATCGCGACGAGGAGCCGTTCGCGACGCCGCTCGAGAAGCTCGAAAAGATGGGGACCCTCAAGCCGGCGTTCCAGAAGGACGGGACCGTGACCGCCGCGAATTCCTCGAAGATCAACGACGGGGCGTCGGCCCTCGTTCTCGTCTCCGAAGGGGCGCTCGGAAGCGGCAAGCCGCTCGCCCGGATCGTCGCGCAGGCCTCGCACGCCCAGGAGCCGGAGTGGTTCACGACGGCCCCCGTCGCGGCGGC
>DATGDV010000161.1:0-1793 GCA_035310685.1 Thermoanaerobaculia bacterium | reverse complement strand
TCCTGATCGTCCTCGCCTTTTTCTCCCTCATGTCGTGGGCAATCATCATCGGCCGGATGTGGAGTTTCTCACGCGCCGCGTCCGACTCACGCGCGTTCCTGAATCACTTCCGCAAGAGCCGCAAATTCGCCGACGTTCTCGGCATCTGCGACAAGTGCGAGTCGAGCCCTCTCGTCGGGATCTTCCGCGCGGGCTACGCCGAATTGGACCAGCAGGTGAAGGACGGCCGCGAAGTGGCGCCGGCCGACACGGGGCGCCTCTTCGTGAAGAGCCTCGCCTCCATCGAGCGCGCGCTCGAGCGCGCGGCCGGGGTCGAGACGACCCGCCTCGGGCGCGGGATGTCGTTCCTCGCCACCACCGCCTCGGCCTCCGTCTTCATCGGCCTCTTCGGCACCGTCATGGGCATCATGATCGCGTTCCAGCAGATCGCCCAGAAAGGCTCGACGTCGATCGTCGTCGTGGCGCCGGGCATCGCGGAAGCGCTCATCAACACGGCGGCCGGTCTCGTCGCCGCGGTGCCCGCGCTCATCGCGTACAACAACTTCGGCGGGAAGATGCGCGCGGCCCGGGCCGAGATGCGCGACTTCGAGCTCGAGTTCATGAACCTGGCCGAGCGCCACTTCACCTAGGGCAGCACGTTCCATGGCTTTCAAGCTCGACGACGACGCGAACGCCTTCTCGGACATCAACGTCACGCCCCTCGTGGACGTCATGCTCGTCCTCCTCGTCATCTTCATGGTGACGGCGCCGCTCCTTCACCAGGGGGTCGAGGTCCAGCTTCCGAAGTCCGTCGCGCAGAACCTTCCGAAGACACCCGAGGACCCGCTCATTCTCTCCATCACGAAGAACGGGAACTATTACCTGAACGAGACGCCCATTCCGAAGTCGCAGCTGAGGGACCGCCTCAAACTCATCCTCTCGCGCCGCCGCGACAAGGCCGTCTACCTGAAGGCCGACCGCAACCTCGCGTACGGAGTCGTCGTCGAGACGACGGACACCCTCAACAGGCTCGGTGTCGAGAGCCTGGGCCTCGTCACCGAGCTCCGGAAGGAGGGCGCCCCGTGACCGCGATGAGCACGGTGACCGCGCGCGCGGAGGCGCTCCCCGCGCCAACCGTGTCGGACATCCTCGCACGGCGCGCCCACACCGGCCTCGCCTCGCGCCCCCTCACGGCCGTCGTCTCGATTCTCGGCCACGCGGGATTCATCGCGCTCGTTCTCTTCATGGGCAAGCCGCGCAAGGCGCCGGTCTTCGTCCCGATGTCTCTGCCCGTTCGCGTCGTGAGTCCCGCCTCCCTCGGCCGGCCTCACGCCGCGCCCGCACCGGCTCCCGCGCCCGTGCCGGCGCCGGCCGAACCGGCTCCGGCGCCGAAGGCGAAGCCGGTGATCGAGAAGCCCACCGAGAAAGTCCAGCCTTCTGCGAAAGCGATGCCCGAGCCGAAGAAGGCCGCGAAGCCCGAGAAACCAAAGCCCGCTCCGGCTGCCGCGAAGGCATCGGGAGGACCCGCCGTCGAGCTCCCGAGCGCCGCGGGCCTTCCCAACGGCAGCACGTCGGGGGCGGGTGTGTCGTTCGGGGCATCCGTCACCTCGTTCGACACCGACTTCCCCTTCGCCTACTACGTGGAACAGATCCTTTCGCTCATCGGGGCGAACTGGTTCAAGCCGGAGTCGGCCGAAGGCACGAGCTGCGTCGTCTCGTTCCGCATCATGCGCTCCGGGCAGGTGACGGACGTCAAGGTCGATTCCTCGTCGGGCGTGAGCTACTACGACCGGGCCGCGGCGCGCGCCGTGTAC
>DATGDV010000160.1:0-2678 GCA_035310685.1 Thermoanaerobaculia bacterium | reverse complement strand
GAGCGGGCCGAAGCGTCGTACGGCCTCGTGCCGGGCCTCCGGTGCTTCGCGAAGACGGAATGGAACGCCGCGATGGTCCGGGAGAAGGCCGGCCGTCCGTGCGCGGTGATCGGCCCGAGCTTCGACGCCGAGACCTTCCGTCCGCGCCTCGGCTCGCTTCCCGAAAAGCCGGTCCGGATCGCGGCCATGATTCGGCCGAGCACGCCCCGGAGGCAGCCGCGGTTCACGCTCGAGGTCCTGCGCGAGGTCGCGCGGAAGCACGGAGACGCCGTCGAGATCGTCCTGTTCGGGGTCGACGACTCCGATCCCGCTCTCGCGTCCCTGCCGCTCGACTTTCCGCACCGGTTCCTCGGGGTTCTCCACGAACGGCCGCTTGCCGCCTTGTTCACGCAGGTCCACGTCTTCGCCGATCTTTCCGCCTACCAGGCGATGGGGCTCACCGCTCTCGAGGCCATGGGTGCCGGGGCCACCGTCGTCGTGCCTCGAGAGGGCGGCGCCGCGACCTTTGCGCGCGACGGAGAGAACGCCGTTCTGGTCGACACGGCGAGCGCCCCGGCATGCGTCGAGGCACTCGGCCGCCTCGTCGTGGACCACGCGGCGCGTGTCGCGCTGGCGGCGCGCGCGCGCGCCGACGTCGTGCAGCACACACCGGAGAGCGCCGCCTACCGGATGCTGGAGGTCCTCTTTGGCGCCGCTTAGGGTTCACGTGCTCCACGGGACCTATGGCGACGGGCTGCCATACGGCAGCACGTACGTGCGCCACCTGCTCCCGCTCGCCCATCCCTCCGTCGCCGATCGCGTCGCGCTCACTCACGGACCGGATGCGCGGATCCCGCCCTGCGACGTCCTCGTCATCGAGCGGCACGTCCTGTGGCCGGAGCGCGAGCAGAGGGAACGGCTGGCGCTGGTTCTCGAGTCCTGTCGGGTGCGCGGGGCGCGGGTCGTCTACGCGCTCGACGACAATCTGCTCGACCTGAATCGCGGGCGCCCGTGGAGCTACCCGACCGAGGCGATTCGGAGCGTGGTCCGGTTCCTCGCGCGGGAGTCCGACGCGGTCGTCGTCTCGACGCCGGCTCTCGCCGAGAGACTCGCGCATTTGAACGCGCGTTGCGGCGTCGTGCCGAACGCACTGGACGAGCGTCTCTTCGGCGGGCCGCCGGAGCCATTGCCGTCGCGGCGGCCCCTCACCATGGGCTTCATGGGCACCATGACCCACGAAGCCGATCTCATGATGGTCCTGAGACCGCTCCGCGGCCTCCTC
The DNA here is from genome assembly GCA_035310685.1 of Thermoanaerobaculia bacterium. Taxonomy (GTDB): domain Bacteria; phylum Acidobacteriota; class Thermoanaerobaculia; order UBA5066; family UBA5066; genus Fen-183. Next base: position 1,417 of record DATGDV010000160.1, on the reverse strand, counting down.
CGGCGCGCGAAGGGGAAGGTTCGGCTCGAGATCGTGGGAGGCGTCGAGCGGGGCCGGTTCGCCGCGGCGCTCCACGGATTTCCCGTGAGGATGATCGAGACAGCAGACACGCACGAATACCCGACGTTCGTCGAATGGATGCGGCGTTCGATCCGCTGGGACTTCGCCATCGCCCCTCTGGAGGACGACCCGTTCACCAGGTGCAAATCGGACTTGAAGTACCTCGACTACGCGGCGCTCGGGATTCCCGCCGTCTTCAGCGACGTGCGGCCTTACCGTGAGACGGTGCGGCACCGCGAGACGGGGCTCCTCGTTTCGAACGATCCGGACGCATGGGCGGCGGCCCTCGTCGAGATGGCCGAGGACGACACGCTCCGGGCCCGCATCGCTCGCGCGGCTCGCGACGAGGTCCATTCGGCGCGGATGCTCGCGACGAATGCCGCGCGCTGGCTCGAGGCACTGGCCTGAGCGGCCGCGCCTAACGCGACTTCCGGAGCCACTCCATCGCCGCGTTGGCGTCGCCCCCGGGATCGCGGCCCAGCGTCACGTCGATGCGCTCCAATTCCCACCGGGTCCCGCCTCGGTCGAGCGAGATCGTCCGGCGGGGCCGGATCTCGGGCGGCGGCTTGTCCCGACGGACCTCCAGGTGAACACCCCACTCCTTCACGACGCCCTTGTAGTAGCGCAGGGCCTGCTCGAAAGGGACTCGCCGGCGGTGGAGGTCCACCGCGACGTCGGGGTGGATGACGTACGTGAATTCCTTCAGGAGCCAGCGCGCCTTGAGGATGTCCTCCCAGAAGTCGACGAACCAGACGCAGATGTGGAGGTAGTGGTCCTCGTTGAAGAACATCTTGTGGTCGATGATGAAAGCCGAGTTCTCCCAGGAGTACGGCGTCCAGAACTCGAGAGTCGCGCCGTCCGCCGCGACGCGGGTGATCTCCGCGAAGAGCCGGGTCGGGTCCTTGACGTGCTCGAGGAAGTGCGACGAGTGGACGTACGAGACGCTGCGGTCGGGGAACGGCAGCGGGGCGTTGACGAGGTCGACGACGTGGTCGACGCCGGGACCGGGCTGGATGTCGAGGCCGACGGTCCCGTCCTTCTTGGCGCTTCCGCAGCCGAGGTCGATGCGCAACTCCTTCAAGGGCCGCCCTCCGCTCGAGACGACGAGGGCATCATGATGCCCCCCTCGCCGTCTCGCGAGTGATTTCCAACTCGACTCGCGGCGCTTCGAACAATATCGGCGCGGTGCTCTTGGACTCTTCCGAGAGGACCCGCAGGGTCACCGAACGTCCTGCGTAAGGGCGGAGATCGAGAGAGAGGGTCTGTCGGCTTTTAGCCGGAACGAAGACTCTCACCCCTGCGGTCCCGCCGACGACGTCCACGCGCGCGCCGCGCGCGAGCATTTCATCGCCAGGCG
>DATGDV010000159.1:0-1538 GCA_035310685.1 Thermoanaerobaculia bacterium | reverse complement strand
ATCGGCCGCGCGGAGCGCGCGGACGGCCGGAAGAGAGAGGACGACGTCTCCCACCCAGTTCGTCGCGCGAACGAGCGTCCTCACGTGCCGTACTCCGAGCGCGCCCTCTCGAGCTCGGCTTCGACGGCCGCGGCCGTCCGTTGGAGCGTGCGCTCGCCCGCCTTCGCCCGGCCTGCGGCAATCAGCCGCGCGCGTTCTCCGCAGTCCGCGAGGAGGGAGATGGCGGCGGACTCCCACGCGTCGGGGTCGAGAGAGGCCACGAGCCCGCCGGCTGCGCCGTGATCCGTGAGCTCCGGAATGCCGCCGACGGCGTGCGCCAGCACGGGACATCCCGCGGCCATCGCCTCGACGAGAGCGAGCGGCGCGCCCTCGCTGTCGGACGGGAGGAGGAGGAGATGGCTGGCGGCGAGACGCCAGGCGACATCCTCCACCTCTCCCGCGAAGACGCAGCGGCTCACGAAGCCGAGAGCGGCGGCGCGAGCCTCGACGGCAGGCCGCTCCGGGCCGGAGCCGAGAAAAACGAGCGTCGCGTCGACGCCGCGGCGCACCAGGCGCGCCAGAAGCTCGACCGCGATTCCCTGACCCTTTCGGCCGTCGAAAGCGCCGACGTGGACGAGCTGGAAAGGGGGCGCGGGAGGGGCTGGAACGTCCACGAAAGCCTCGACGGGGAGGCCGTCGGGAACCACCGCGATCCTGTGGCGTGCGACCCCGGCCGACTCGAGCGTCGCGGCCACGGCCGAAGAAACGGCGAGGAACCTGCTTGCGGCTCGATACTTCACGCCGGACAGAGGGTGTCGCGACGGGCGGAAGGCGACGCGCCGGTGGACGACGAGCGGCCCTCTCGAAGCCGCCCGGCTCCATACGGCCGCCCCGTGCCCGCGGGAATCTCCCGCGTAGAGGACGTCCGGCCGGAAGCGCCGGGCGGCCCGGGCCACGGACAGGAGGAGGCCGGGAGAAGCCTCGGGGCCGGGCGGTGCTTCCGCGACGTCGATCCCGCCCCGATTTCGAAGGGCCGCGGCGAGCGGCGCCCCGCGCCTGCCGACGAACCCGATGGCGTGGCCGCGGCTCGAGAGCTCCGCGAGCAGCAGCGCCGTCTGCCTCTGTCCGCCGCGCAGAGAGGCGCCGAGGTCGAGGGCGAGCAGCCTCACGCGACGGAGAATAGCTGGCCCCTGATAATGTCGTCTTCGTGCATGCGCCGCTCACGGTCGTTCTCCTCGTGAAGAACGAGCAGGACCGGCTTCCCGAAGCGCTCGAATCCGTCGGCTTCGCGGACGAGATCGTCGTGGCGGACACCGGCTCGACGGACGAGACTGTTCGCATCGCGCGTCTCGGGGGCGCGCGCGTCGAGTCCATCGGCTGGGAGGGATTCGTCGCGTCGCGCAATCGGGCGATCGCGCAGGCCCGCCACGACTGGGTTCTCGTGCTCGACGCAGACGAACGGGTCACTCCGGCCCTCCGCCGCGAGATCCTCGCCGCGCTCGAGCGGGACGATCCCGGGATCTCCGGCTACCGGATGCCGCGGCTGTCGCATTTTCTCG
>DATGDV010000158.1:0-4850 GCA_035310685.1 Thermoanaerobaculia bacterium | reverse complement strand
ATGATCCCGGCGATCCCGGCGAGCCGCCGCCGCACGTCGGGCATCAGGGCGTACTGCTTTCGCGTGCGCTCCCGCTGCTCCTTCAGCTTCACGAAGATCATCGCGTCGCGCACCGTCTCGTTCTCGGCGGCGCCGATCGTGGCGTAGGTTTCCGCAACCTCGGGGAGCGCGCGGATCTGCTTCAGCGCCTCCCCGAGGCGGCCACGCGTCTCGGCGAGCGACGCGTCGGGGGCCGTCTTGAAGCGGACGAGGAACTCGCCCCGGTCGAACGGCGGCATGAACTCGGCCTGGAGCAGCCCGAACAGGACGAGGCCGACCGCGAAGGCCGCGGCCGCCGAAAGGAGGACGGTCCGGCGGTGGTCGAGCGCCCAGCCGATCACGAGCTTGTACCGGTCGGCCATCCGGTCGAACCACGCGTTGAAGCGGTCGAGGACCCTCGCGACCGCGTGGCGGTTCGTCTTCCGCTCGATGTCAGGGTCGATCCAGCGCGAGGAGAGCATCGGGTCGAGCGTGAAGGAGACGAAGAGCGAGATCAGGACGGCCCACGTGACCGTGATGCCGAACTGGAAGAAGAAGCGCCCGATGATCCCTTTCATGAAAGCCACGGGAACGAAGACGGCGACGATGGAGAGCGAGGTGGAGAGGACGGCCAGGCCGATCTCGGCGGTCCCCTCGCGCGCCGCGGTGAAGTGGTCGGCGCCTCGTTCGAGGTGCCTCACGATGTTCTCGCGGACGACGATGGCGTCGTCGATCAGGAGCCCGATCGCGAGCGAGAGAGCCATCAGCGTCATCACGTTCAGCGTCATGCCGAGGAAATACATGACGATGAACGAGGAAATGACGGAAATCGGGAGCGTCAGACCGGTGATGACCGTGGACCGCCAGGAGTTGAGGAAGCAGAAGACGATCAGCACGGTGAGGAAGCCGCCCAGGATCAGCGTGGTCCTCACGTCCTGGACCGATTCGCGGATCATGATCGAGGCGTCGCGCACGAGCGTGATGTCGGTGCCGGCGGGGAGCTCCGTCTCGAGCCTCGCGATCTCTTTCTTCACCGCGTCGACCGTTCCGACGGTGTTCGTCTTGCTCTGCTTGAGGATGTTGAGGGCGACCGAGGGAACGCCATTCACGAGCGCCAGCGAGCGGGGCTCCTCGATGCCGTCCACGATCGTCGCCACCTCGCCGAGCGAAACCGCGTGCCCCCCCTTGCTCGCGATCACCATCTTCTGGAAATCCGCCACGTCTTCCGCCTTGCCGGAGACGCGGAGCGGCACCTCGACGCCGTTCCTGTTGAGGCGGCCGAGCGGCGTGTTGACGTTCTCGGACGAGAGGCCCGAGACGACCTCGTCGACACCCATCCCGAGCGCCTCGAGCCTCGCCGGGTCCAGGAGGACGTTGACCTCGCGCTTGCTCGCTCCGACGAGCATCACCTTCCCGACCCCCGGCACGTTCTCGAGACGCCGCTTGACCCGCCGCTCGACGAGCGTGGAGAGCTCCCGCGGCCCCAGCGTCGTGGAGCGGACGGCGAGCGAGACGATCGGCATCCCGCCGATGTCCATCTTCTGGATGACGGGGTCCTTCATCGCCTCGGGAAGCTCGCGGCGGATGGCGGAGATGCGCGCCCGCGCGTCCTGCGAGGCGTCGTTCACCTTCACGTTCAGCTCGAACTCCACGATGACGGAGGAGAGCCCCTCGCGCGAGACGGAGCTGACGTGCTTGACGCCCGGAATCGGGTTGACCGCCTCCTCGATGCGCCGCGTCACCTCGCGCTCGACGCTCTCGGGCGACGCCCCGGGAAGCTCGGTCGTGATCGAGACGACCGGGAACTCGATGTCGGGGAACATGTCGACCGCGAGACGGCGGTAGGAGAAGAGCCCCAGCGTCAGGAGCGCGAGGATCAGGACGGTCGCGAAGACGGGCCGCTTGATGGAGAGGTTCGAGAGGAACATCAGGACCCCTTGGTCGCGGAAGCGGGGGAGGCCTCGGGCCGGACGACCTCCACCGGATCGCCGTCCCGAAGGTTGAAGCCGCCGCGCGTCACGACGCGGTCGCCCTTCGCGAGCCCGGAGACGATCTCGACCTGGTCGCCGGAGGTCGCGCCGGTCGTCACGGTCCGCTTCCTCGCCGTCTCGCCCTCGAGCGCGTAGAGAACGGCCTGCTTCTGCGCGAGGTCCCACGAGAGGATCGCCGTGCGTGGGGCGGTCAGGACGTCGGGCCGCTCGCCCGTGACGATCTCTCCCTTGACGAACAGCCCCGAGCGGAGCGCTCCGTCGCCGTTCGGGACCGCGACGAAGACCTTGACCGTGCGGCTCGCGACGTCGGCGGCGGGGTTCACGAACCGCACACGCCCCTCGAACGTGCGGCCGGGCACGGCATCGGTCGCGAAGGTGAGCGGCTGGCCCACGCGGACGTCGGAGAGCCTCGACGAGGGCACGGCGACCGCGAGGTCGAGGAGCCGGTTGTCGACGATGCGGAACATCGTGTTGTCGGATCCCATGTTCTGGACGAAGTCACCGGGGTTGACCGAGCGCGACGCCACGACGCCGTCCAGGGGCGCGCGCAGGACCGTCTTGGCGAGCCGCGTCTCGGCGACGTCCTTCTGGGCGCGCGCGACGCCGGCCGTCGCCTGTGCCGCGTCGGCGGCGGTGCGTGCCTCGTCGACCTGCTGCTGCGTGGCGAGGCCCGCCTCCTTCAGCTTCTCGGTCCGCTCTCGCTCGCGGGTCGCCCGCGCGGCGGCGACCTCGGCCTGCAGGAACGACGCACGGGCGGAAGCGGCCACGGCCTCCGCCTCGCGCGCGTCGAACCGGAGGAGGACGTCTCCCTTCTTCACGCGGGTCCACTCCGGGACGAGCACCTCGGCCACGACTCCGCTGTACTCGGCCTTCACCTCGGCTTGCCACTTCGGCTCGAGCGTTCCGACCACGGCGATCGTCTGCCGCAGGGTCCCGACGGACACGGCCGCCGCCTCGACGGCCATCTTCTGCGGAGCGGTCGCGGAGCTTCCGCTTCCCCTGCCGGAGCAGCCGGCGAGAACGGCGGCGGAGAGCGGGAGCAGGGCAAGCAGGCGCATGAGAGTCTTCATCGTGAGGGTTCCTTGCTGGCGCGCGGGTGCGGGGTGCGGGCAGGCGCAGCCACGCCGCGCAGGATGACGTCGAGAAGGCGGTCGAGCCCTTCAGGGCCGAAGGATGGCTGCCGTTCCGCGATATGGCACTCGATCGCGATGACGAGCGAGCCCTGAAGGGCCAGGGTCGTGTCGCGGACGTCGCCCTGGCGGATCTCGCCGCATGCCATCCCCTCGCGCACGGCCTGGGCGAGCGCCGCCTCGACCCGGTTGGGCAGCGCCTCGATGTCGACTTCCGGCGCCCCCTGCGCGGGACCGTAGTAGATCGCATAGAGGAGACGGACCTCCGGCTCGCGCCCGTTGACGATGGAGTAGAGGCTCTGGCAGATCGCGCGGATCCTCTCGAGGGGGGTGCCCGGCTCGCGCCGGACGGCCTCGAGCCGCTCCTCCATCTCGCGCTCCAGGCGCCCGATGAGCTCCAGGAAGATTCCTTCCTTGCTCCCGAAGTGGTGGTAGAGGTTCGGCTTGGTCACGCCCGCTCCGGCGGCGATCTCGCGGACGGACGTGGCCGCGTAGCCGCGGCGGGAGAACAGCTGCGAGGCGGTGGCCAGGAGCCTCTCGCGGGCCGGGAGGGCATGGGCGGGCGGGCGGCGAGAGCGGGAAGCGGCGCGGAGCGGTGCGGTCATTCGTGACTCGTAGGTACTACCGATCGGTAGGTAACCCTCTCACATGCCGGGCCCTCGGTCAAGGGGGTCGGGCGGCCGCACCTATTTCAGGGAGATCTGGGTCCTCGAGCCCCGCGAGGTCCTGGCGGGGAAGCCTCGCGAGGAAAAGGGAGGCGGGCACGCCCGAAGACGCGCCCGCCGGAATCACGGCGCCGGAGCAGTGGACGCCGATCGATCGGATGCCCTCAGCGCGGGAGCACGGCGCTGGGATCGTTCGTCGCCATGTCGATGACGGAGGCCGACGCCGTGAAGGCCCCGCCCTTCGTAGGCGTCGAAAGGCGGATTCGGGCGTCGCGGACGTCACCCCCCGCCAGATCGTGCCCGACGTCGTTGATCTGGATCATCTCGAGCGGTTCGAGGTGGACCTCCCGCGACCCGAGACCCGCCCCGTCCCCGGCGAGGATGGAGATGTCCACGTCCAGAGGCTCCTCCGTCGCATTCGCGAGCATGAGGTTCGTCCGGAAGCGTGCATCCTGGCGCACGCCGGCGAGAAAGCGGGCCCGGTCTTCCGTGATCAGGTCGTTCCGGCCGACGGCCTCGAGGTCCTGGCCGAAGTGACCATTGCCGTTCGGCGTCACCGTCCGGCTTCTGATGGCGAGGGTCGGAACGTTCGAAGTGATCCGAACGGCGCCGAAGTCGTCCGAGATCCCGAAGAAGGACGCGACGAGGTCCGTGAGCGTGACCGTCGCCCCCGCCGCGAGGTGAAGGGATCCCTCGGGACCCTGACGGCCGTCGCGGTCGTGGCCCAGGAACTTGATGTTCACGGTCGCGTCGGCCGTTCCCGTGTTGGAGAGAGTCAGGTCCGTGGTGAAAAAGCTGCCGTCCCGGCCGGACTTGTGCGCGGACGACGGCAGCATCCAGGCATTCGTCGTGGAGGCCGTCGCCGCCGGCGCGCCCCGTTCCACGTCGACGCGTGTCGCGTTGATCGATCCGTCGGCCTGGAGGATGCCCTTGACTTCCACGACGGCGCCCGTCGCGAGCACTCCGTCCTCCTGGTCGATCCGGGTGGAGGCAGTCACGTGCACCGTCGTTCCCGCAACCGTCCAGTCACCGACGAAGCCGGGAGT
>DATGDV010000157.1:0-2592 GCA_035310685.1 Thermoanaerobaculia bacterium | reverse complement strand
TCGCCAGATTCGCGGAAGAACTCCCGGGCCGGACCGATGGCTTCCCGGGCGGCGTTCGCTTCACCCTTCTGCAGAAGAGCCTGTGACTCCAGGAGCGCGGCCTCGGCCAGCACCGCCTGGCGCGGCGAAGGAGTCGAGATGCGATCTTTCGAGTTCGCGCTCCGGAGCGTCACGGCTTCTTCGGAGATCAGTTTCGCGAGCGCAAGGGCCTTGTTCGGGTCCTCGGCGACGAGCATATCGGCCTTCTGCGCCGCATAGAGCAGCGCGAAGCCACGATAAGGTTTGCCGTCCAGGGAGCGCAGCGCCGCGGCGAGCTCGTCCGCGCCGGAACGCGCGGCCTTCAGGATCAATTCGGCGCGCTTCTCGGCGTCCTGTGAGAGGCGATAGATTACCTCGAGGGGCGGGCGCGCGGGCGTGAACGGCAGCGTCCGGGCGAGCTCCTCGCGCGGCAGCTCGGGCACGAGCTCGCCTTCGAGGATCGCGTCGAAGACGTCGTCCTTCTTCACGGCGTCACCCTCGCGAGTCCCGCGCGGATTCGATCCCACCACGTGCGCCGGAAGGCGCGGATCGGCGCGGTCCTGGGGGAGGCGGGGGCGGTCTCGACGCGGAGCTCGATCTCTCCCGATTCCGCGAGCCTGAGCTCGCGCGACACGACCGCCGGGTCTGAATCCTCTGCGGTCCGCCTCTCGCGCGCCTGCAGGATGTTGTTGCACTGATTCAGGAACGCCGCGCGCAGGTACGCCTTCGGGTCGCGCACGCGCGGATTCATCGCGAGCGCCTTCAGGAAGACGGTCTGCGCCGCGTTCTCGCAGTCGTCCTGCGAGAGCCCGAACCGGATGACGCCGGCGGCGATGAGGCGGGGGCGGAACTTCGCGTTCAACTCCTCCCAGTTCCAGACGGGCCGAGCGGGAGCGGGCACCTCGAGCGGCGCAAACCTGGAGCGCTGCTTGAGTACCTCGTCGGGCACGATCTCGTCGAAGTTCCGGGACATTTTTCCTCTTCTGGGAAGAGCCCCCGTATGCTACGCCCCCTTTTCGGCCAGGGTCAACCGGAACCTTCGCGGACCGCCGCGACAACAAGACCCTGCTGTCCCAATGGTTTGCGAGCCATCGTGGCGGATCGTTCGAAGAGAATGTTTCTCAGAAGGGCAGGAGGGTGAGCGGCTCGGAGCCGGGGCGCCCGCGGCTCTCAGGAAGTAAGCTCTGTCGAGACGTGAGGAACAAGGGCCGCCATCACCGGTCCGATCTCGCCGACATCGCGCGCCGCGCGATGCGCGAGAAGGGACTCGACCCCGACTTCCCGAAGGACGCGCTCCAGCAGCTCGATCGCATCGACGCTCCCGCCCGCCAGGAGAACGCCGGCATTCGAGACCTGCGCGACCGCCTCTGGGCCTCCGTCGACAACGACGACAGCCGCGACCTCGACCAGCTTTCCGTCGCCGAGGTCCTGGCGGGCGGCGCCGTGAGAGTGCTCGTCGCGGTCGCGGACGTGGACGCGCTCGTCGGGAAGGGAACCCCGCTCGACGCGCGCGCGGAGCAGAACACGACCTCGGTGTACACGGCCGGCGGCGTCTTTCCGATGCTGCCCGAGAAGCTTTCGACGGACCTCACGTCGCTGAATCAGGACGAGGACCGGCTCGCCGTCGTCGTCGAATACGTCGTGAACCCGGACGGCACGCTCGGGGACTCGAACGTCTCGCGCGCCCTCGTGCGGAACAAGGCGAAGCTCGCCTACAACGCGGTCGATGCGTGGCGGGACGGGCGCGCTGAGATGCCCGAGGCGATGGCGAAGGTTCCGGGAATCGACGCGCAGATCATCCTGCAGGAGGACGTCTCGCAGCGCCTCCGCCGCCTGCGCTACGCCCAGGGAGCGCTCGACCTCCAGACGATCGAGGCGCGGGCCGTCTTCGACGGCGAGGAGATCCGCGACCTGACGGTGGACCAGGAGAACCAGCCGAAGCAGCTCATCGAGGACTTCATGATCGCGGCGAACGGCGTCACGGCCCGCTATCTCGAGGAGGCCGGCTTCGCCGCCCTGCGGCGTATCGTGCGCTCGCCCGAGAGGTGGCAGCGGATCGTGTCCGTCGCCGCCGAATACGGGTTCTCGCTTCCCGGCGAGCCGGACTCGAAGGCGCTGGAGAAGTTTCTCGTGACGCGGCGGAAGGCAGATCCGCTGCGCTTTCCGGACCTCTCCCTCGTCATCGTGAAGCTCATGGGCCCGGGCGAGTACGTCGTCGAGATGCCGGGCAAGGAGCCGGTCGGCCATTTCGGCCTCGCCGTGCGCGACTACACGCACTCCACCGCTCCGAACCGGCGGTATCCCGACGTGATCACGCAGCGTCTCCTGAAAGCCGCCCTCGCGCGCCGCCCGTCGCCGTATTCCGTTTCCGAGCTGAACGGGCTCGCCGTTCATTGCACCGAGCAGGAGGACGCCGCGAACAAGGTCGAGCGCCTCGTTCGCAAGTCCGCGGGCGCCCTGCTCCTCGAGACGCGCATCGGCGAGCGCTTCGACGGGGTCGTGACGGGCGCGTCCGACAAGGGAACGTGGGTGAGGATTTTCAGGCCGCCCGTCGAGGGCAAGGTCGTCCGCGGC
>DATGDV010000156.1:0-1521 GCA_035310685.1 Thermoanaerobaculia bacterium | reverse complement strand
GGGGAAGAGAAGATTTCTTAGAAGGAAAGAGAGCGGGATACCGCCCTCGCCGGGGAGTTTATCAGGTCTTTCTAATTTGCGGCGGCTGCTACCGTCAATTCGCCGTCGGCGGCGCGGTGCCAGCCTCGGGGGCGAGGGCCTTCGGGGCCACAGGCGAAGGCGCGCCCTCGAGCGTGAGGCGGACGACCTCGTCCACGTCCTCGACGAGATGGAACTCCATGACGTTCCGGATCTCCTCCGGAAGGTCGTCGAGGTCCTTTTCGTTCTCCTTCGGCAGGAGAATCGTCGTGATGCCGGCGCGGTAGGCCGCGAGGAGCTTTTCCTTGATGCCGCCCACGGGCAGGACCTTGCCGCGCAGCGTGATCTCCCCCGTCATCGCGAGGTCCTTGCGGATCGGGATCTTCGTGACGGCCGAGAGGATGGACGTCGCCATCGTGATGCCCGCAGAGGGCCCGTCCTTCGGGATCGCTCCCTCCGGGATGTGGACGTGGATGTCCTTCTTCTCGTAGAAGTCCGCGTCCGCGCCGTAGAGCTCGGCGCGCGTCCTCACGTACGACAGCGCGGCCCGCGCGCTCTCCTGCATGACGTCCCCGAGCTGGCCCGTCAGCACGAGGTTGCCCTTGCCGCGCATGAGCGTCGTCTCGATGTGGAGGACGTCCCCGCCCGACTCCGTCCAGGCGAGGCCGGTCGCGAGGCCGATCTCGGCGGTGTCGCCCTTCTTGTTCAGGCGGAACTTCGGCTTCCCGAGGTACGACGCGAGGTTCTCGGCCGTCACGACCAGGGGCGTCTCGGCGTCCTTGCCGATGATCTTGCGGGCGATCTTCCGGCACACGGAGGCGATCTCGCGCTCCAGGTTGCGGACGCCCGCCTCGCGCGTGTACTTCTCGATGAGGCCGTACAGGGCCCCGTCCTCGAAGGCGGCCTGCTCGGTCTTGAGGCCGTTCTCCTTGATCTGCTTCGGCACGAGGAACTGTTTCGCGATCGCGACCTTCTCGTTCGGCGTGTAGCCCGAGAGCGGGATGATCTCCATCCGGTCCTTCAGCGCGGGAGGGATCGGGTGGACGACGTTCGCCGTGGCGATGAACATCACCTTCGAGAGGTCGTACTCGACGTCGAGGTAGTGGTCGACGAAGGCGTGGTTCTGCTCGGGGTCGAGGACCTCGAGGAGCGCCGATGACGGGTCGCCCCTGAAGTCCATGGACATCTTGTCGACCTCGTCGAGGAGGAAGACCGGGTTGATGGTCCCGGCCTTCTTCATCAGCTGGATGATCTGTCCGGGGAAGGCGCCGATGTAGGTGCGGCGGTGGCCGCGGACCTCGGCCTCGTCGCGCACGCCGCCGAGCGCGATGCGCCCGTAACGGCGGCCGATCGCACGCGCGATCGAGCGACCGAGGCTCGTCTTGCCGACGCCGGGCGGACCGATGAAGAGCAGAATCGGACCCTTCTTGTCGCGGCGCAGCTGGCGAATTGCGGAAAACTCCACGATGCGCTTTTTGACGCGATCGAGCCCGTAGTGATCTT
>DATGDV010000155.1:0-2573 GCA_035310685.1 Thermoanaerobaculia bacterium | reverse complement strand
CGGGTTCGCCTCGCGGATGGTGCCTGCCTTCCTCGGGCTCCCGCGCCCCACGGCGAGGAGCGCGCGGCCGGTCGCCGCGCTGCAGGCGATGGGCGTCCTCCTGCTCGCGCTCGCGTGGGTTCCCGGCCTGACGCCGCCCGTCTCGCGTGCTTTCGTGCTCGGCGGAACGACGTTCCTCGCGTCGGCGGTCTTCCTGTTCCTGGCCGCGGGCCGGATGTTCGCGCCGTTCTCCAGGGCCCCCGGAGCGCTCTCTCTGCGCGCGCCGTTCGCCTTTCTCGGCCTCTCCGCGGCGATCTCCGTCGCGGCCTGTATCGCCGAGCTTTCCGGCGCCTCGGTTCACAAGTTCGTATGGGACGGCGCGCGGCACGTCTACACGATCGGCTTTCTCACGCTTCTCGTCGTCGGCATGAGTTTGCGCGTGGTCCCGGCGTTCACGGGCAGGGCGCTCCAGCGCCCGCGCGAGGCGCGTTTCGCGCTCGCCTTCGTGGGAGCAGCGGCCGTCGTCCGCGCGCTGCAGATTCCCGTCGCTCTCGGCTGGGGCGGTTTGCCTCTCTACAAGCTGGTCGGGACGACCGGCGTCTTCGCGACGGCAGGATTGCTCCTGTGGGCGCACGTTCTCGTCGCCACGCTCAGACGGGGGGCGAAGGCCACGAACTCCATGACGCTCCCGACACGAGCGCACGCTGCCTAGCGCAGACCGCTAGGGGTCTGACCGGAGATTTTCGGGCTGCGCTGCGATTCTCAACCCTTGAAGCGCTTGCGCCGCGGCAGCATGTCGTTGATCTCCCGGAGCGCCATCTCGAAGCCCTTCGTCACGCCCTCGGGCTCCTCGCCGCGCTGAACCTTCATCGTGTACTCGTCTCTCAGGCGCGCGAGACGATGGCCGAGCGCCCACAGGATCGTTTCGACGGCTTTCTGCTCGTCCTCGGATCGCGGCTTCGACATGAGTGCCATTCTGGACCAGGATGCGCCGTGGCCCTCCGCGTGGTTCTCGTCAGGACGCACAATCCCGGGAATCTCGGGGCGGCCGCGCGCGCCGCGAAGAATTTCGGGGCTGAGATTTCCTTGCTCGGACCGCGCACCGATCCGGCGCATCCGGATGCGATCTCCTTCGCGTCGGGAGCCGAAGAATTGCTTGGAAAGGTGAAAGTGCTTTCGGCGTGGGGTGAGCTGCTCGACAGTGCCGACACGATTGTGGCCATGACGTCATTGCGGGGGCGAATCACGCGGGGGTTACCGCCCCCCACCTCATTCGAAGAAATTTCCTCTTCCCTCCGCCGCGGCCGGCGCGTGGCGCTCGTGTTCGGTCCCGAGCGCGGCGGGCTCACGACGGAGGAGCTGCGACGCTGCGATGCGCGCCTCCGAATCGACACGCTGCCTGATTTCCCGACGCTCAACCTCGCGCAGTCGGTGGCTATCGCTCTTTCGATGCTCTTTCCCTTCGACGCACCTCGCCGAAGGCGCGGAACCACCGGCACGAAGAGCGAGATGGCAACCGCAAAAGAAATGCGCCGCCTCCTGACCTCTTTGAAAGAGACTCTCTCTTCTGCCGGCTATCCGGGCCGCGGCCATTCGAAAAAGGTGCTCGCCGAGATCGAGTCCTTCCTGCGGCGCGGGAAACCGACCTCCCGTGAGGTCACGGTCCTCCTCGGGGCGCTCGCGGCCCTGGGCCGCGGGCTCGGCGTGAATGGTCCGGTGCGCCGGAGCTGAATCGACGCGGTGCCTCGCCGTCAACGGGCGCCGAGGAGCCCCGCCAGGCTGCTGCCCTGGGCGACGCACACGGCGACGCGGTCGAGCTCCCGGCAGACGGTCTCTCGAGAATCGCGGACGTCCTCGAGCGCGCGGGCGTCGGAAAGGTAGATCGTGCGAGAGTCCGGTCGCCCCTCGCGCAGGGCCGCGCGCGCCTCCTCCTCGGCCGGAGCGAGGACCCGCGCATCGAGATGGCCGGCGAGACCGGAATTGAACGTCAGCTGATGCCGGACCGCGAAATCAGCGAGCACGATGCACGCATCGGGCTGCTCCTGGCAGCGGGTCGGCGGCAGCAGCACGAGCCGGCGGGCCGCCTCGCCGAGGCGATCCCACGCGGGGTCCCCGAGGGACGATCGCCATTCCTCGCGCCACGTCTCGAATCCGATTCCTTCCCGCCGGCGCACGATTCCGTGGCGCTTCGAGAGGTCCGCCGCCTGAAGGACGAGCGCGCCGAGGAGGAGTGCGCCGAAGAACGCCGGGCGGCACCGCCTCGAGAGAAGCGCGAGTGAGAGAAAGAGCAGCAGGTAGCCCATGGGCCAGAAGAGCCTGCCCGTCGACCGGAACGGGGCGAGGAACGGGAACCATCGAGACGGCAGATCGAGGAGAGTCGCGCTTCCGAGCGTGACCTTGGGGCTCAGGGCGCAGAGCGCGAGCGCCCCGCAGACGAGGAGCAGAGGCGCGAAGCGGCGAAGCGCTTCCCCCGAAGGCGGCTTTAGCGCGGCGACGGCGAGAGCCGCTGCGAAGAGGCCGAGGCCGCCGAGCCCCGCGTAATTGAAGCCCTCGTACTGGCCCGGCGTCGCGACCGGGAGGTCGGGCAGAAAGCG
>DATGDV010000154.1:0-1811 GCA_035310685.1 Thermoanaerobaculia bacterium | reverse complement strand
ATGGAGTGGTGCATCGCCTGCCACCGCAACCCGGAGAAATCCCTGCGCCCGAAGGACAAGATCTTCGACCTGGCCTGGGCCGCGGCCGACCAGGAAACCCTCGGACGAGACCTCGCGAAGAAGAACAACCTCCGGTCCGCGTTCGCGCTCACGAACTGCAGCACGTGCCACCGATGAAGACGTTCGACGGTCCCGATTTCTGGCGCAGCCTCGAGGAGTACGCCGGGACGCCCGAGTTCGCGGAAGAGCTCGGCCGGGAATTCCCGCGCTTCGCCTCCGAGTGGGACTCCGGCGTGAGCCGCCGGCGCTTCCTGGAGCTCTCGGGCGCGTCGCTCGCGCTCGCCGGCCTGACGGCCTGCGTGAAGCAGCCGCGCGAGGGCCTCGTGCCTTACGTCAAGCAGCCCGAGGAGGTCGTTCCCGGCCGGCCTCTTTTCTTCGCGACCGCCTCGACGCTCTCGGGATACGCGACGGGGATCCTGGTCGAAAGCAACACCGGACGTCCGACGAAGGTCGAAGGAAACCCGGAGCACCCCGCGAGCCTCGGGGCGACGGACCTCTTCGCGCAGGCATCGATCCTCTCCCTGTACGACCCGGACCGCTCGCAGACGATCACGAAGCTCGGCGAGATCCGGACGTGGCCGGCGTTCGCCGAGGAGCTTCAGGCGCGCGTGAAGGCGGCCCGCGCGATCTCCGGCGAGGGCTTCCGCCTCTTGACGCAGACGGTCACGTCGCCGGCCCTCGCCGCGAAGATCCGGGAGCTTCTCGCGCTCCTTCCGAAGGCGCGCTGGCACCAGTGGGAGCCGGCGGGCCGCGACCTCGTGCGCGCCGGCGCGCGCCTCGCGTTCGGCCGGCCCGTCGAGACGCGGTACGACTTCAGCAGGGCCGACGTCGTCGTGTCCCTCGACGCGGACCCTTTCACGTTCGGTCCCGGTTGCCTCGCGTACGCCCGCGCGTTCGCACGGCGAAGGCGCGACGCTGCCACCGGGTCCGGCGACGCTCCGCGCTACTACGCGATCGAGACGACGCCCACGAGCTCCGGGACGCTCGCCGATCACCGGATCTCGCTGAAGCCGTCCGAGCTTCACGCCGCAGCCGCGGCACTTTCCGCGGCCGTCTCGGGAAACGGGGGGGATCCCCGCTTCCCCTGGGCCGCCGCGTGCGCGGCCGACCTGAAGGCGCACGCGGGGCGCGGCGTCGTGATCCCCGGCGAGCACGCTCCGGCCGAGGTCCACGCGATCGCGCACCTCCTCAACGGCGCGCTCTCCAACCTCGGCGCGGCCGTCCTCCTCACGGATCCCGTCGAGGCCGAGCCCGTCGACCAGCTCGCCTCTCTCACGACTCTCGTCTCCGACATGAAAGCGGGCCGCGTCGACACGCTTCTCATCCTCGGCGGCAACCCCGCGTTCGACGCGCCCGCCGACCTCGGCTTCGCCGAGGCGCTCCGGAAGGTCGCGTTCCGGGCGCGCCTCGGGCTCTACGACGACGAGACGAGCCAGTACTGCCCGTGGCAGGTGAACGAGGCGCACGAGCTCGAGGCGTGGGGCGATGCGCGCGCCTTCGACGGCACGGTCACGATTCTCCAGCCTCTGGTCGAGCCGCTTTACGGCGGAAAGACGGCGCTCGAGGTGCTCGCGGCGGCTCTCGGGCAGCCTTCCGCGAAGGGACTCGACCTGCTCCGGGCGTACTGGCAGAAGCAGCACCCGGACGGCTTCGACACCTTCTTCCGCAAGTCGCTTCACGACGGTTTCGTCGAGGGCAGCGCCCTGCAGGCGCGGGCGCTCAAACCCGTGGAGAACGTCACGGCTCCGGCC
>DATGDV010000153.1:0-1948 GCA_035310685.1 Thermoanaerobaculia bacterium | reverse complement strand
GCAGCCGTTCCGGTTCCCCGGAGGCCGTCGCGGTGGCGGCCCTCAGAATCGTTCCTCTCGACCTCGAATGAAGGAGCGGCCATGACCGAGAACCGACCTGGACGTCCCGGCGATGTCGACGCCACCGCTTCGAGCACGGCCCCCGGCGGACCGAAATCCCTGAAGGACATGCTGTCCAATGCGCGCGCGCAGTCCCGCGGGCAGGGAGTCGTCCAGGGCTCCACGATCTTCTTCAAGAACCTCGCGGAGTCGATCGGCCACTCGAACCGGAACCTGAAGATCGGGCTCGCCTTCCTGACGGCGGCGTTCGTCGTCGTCGCGGCCGCGCTCGGCACGCTCGTGTTCCAGGCTTTTCGGAGCCAGGTCGCGACGAAGACGACGCTCGAGAAACAGATCCAGTCCATGGACGCGGCGACGCGGAAGCAGGTTCAGCCTGTCCTCGACGCCATGGCGGGCATGGAGAAGAAGCTCGCCGAGCAGCAGGACGCCCAGAGGCGCGAGCTGGAAGGAATCCGTCAGCTCCTCCAGGCGGACATCGACGCGGCGAAGCAGGACGCCGCGACGGCGCGCCGCGAGGCGGCGGAGCTGCGCACCTCGCTGAAAGCCGTCGAGAAGTGGGCGGAGGATTTCGGGAAGACCTACGTGCAGGACCGCAACAACCTCGACACGCGCGTGAGGCGCCTCGAGGGCGCGCCCGCACCGCCCCCCGCGACGAGGTGAGGCAGCCGGCCAGTGGCGTTGCGCTTCGGACTCGGCCTCGAGGAGATCGAGCTCGGCGAGATCGTCGGCCGCGGCGGCTCGGGTGAGGTCTACGCCGCGCGCCATCGCGAGAGCGGGACTCGCCTGGCCGCGAAGATCTACCCGTTCGACCGAATGGACCCCGAGTTCCGCCCTCGCGAGCGATTCCAGCGCGAGTGCCGCATCCTCTCGAGGATGGAGCATCCGGCGTTTCCGGCGCTCTACGGCTGCGGCGAGGACGAGGACGGGAGCACCGGCTGGGCCTTGATGGAGTGGATCCAGGGCGAGCCGCTGTCGGCTCATCGGTCTGCGCCCGTTCACGAAGTCGTCCGCCTCGCCTACGGCATCGCGTCGGGGCTCGACGCCCTGCACGTCCAGGGGATCCTTCACCGCGACATCGCCTTCGACAACGTTCTCGTCGAGACGCGGCGCTTCGGACACAATCCGCGCCTCATCGACCTCGGCGTCGCGAAGGACATCTCGTCGAACGAGAACCTGACGATGGCGGGAGCGTTTCTGGGACGTGTCCCGTTCGCGTCGCCCGAGCTCCTGACGGAAGAAGGAGCCGCCGGCCTCGTCGATCCGCGAAGCGACGTCTTTTCATTCGGCGTTCTCCTGTTCGAATGGCTGTCCGGAAAGCCGCCCTTCCCCGGCGAGACGCCGGAGCGCGTGATGAAGGCGCAGAAGAAAAGGGCCGCGCCGAAGCTGGAGCCCCGGGAGGGAGCGGGCGAGGCGGACGGCGCCTTTGCGGCCCTCGTCGAGGAACTCCTCGAGACCGACATGGAGAAACGGCCGTCTTCCGAGGTGGTGGTCCGGCGGCTGGGCGAGCTAAGAAGGCTTAATCCGCGCCCGGTCCTCGACCTTTCGCAGACGTCGGCCTCCATCTACCACGCGCCTTCGATCGGGTACGCTCTCCTGCCGAGGCGCTTCGATGCTGCGCCTGCGCTTCGCAGGCTGCGCGCCGTCGCTTTCCCCGAACCCCCGCCCCGCCCGGCGAGCGTCGAAGCGCCCCCGCGCCCCGAGCCTCCCGCGAAACGGTTTCTCCGCGGAATGGGCTCACGTCCCGGCATGGGCGGTCTCGTTCTCGCGCTCGGAGTCCTCGCCTTTTTGGCGGCGTGCGCGCTCGCGGCGTATCTCGTGTTCTGGCGCTGACGGTTCGATTCAGGTGCTGGCCGCTCCCGATGCGCTCGCAACGGGCGTCGGGGCGGGC
>DATGDV010000152.1:0-7531 GCA_035310685.1 Thermoanaerobaculia bacterium | reverse complement strand
GAGGACCTCAGCGCGGGCAGCCCCGTGGACATCGCGAAGATGCGGTACTTCCGGCTGCTCACGTTCCGGGTGCGCCCCGGACACGAGAACGACTTCCAGGACGCCGTGAAGATCGTGAAGGGCGCTTACGAGAAGGCGAAGGTCGACCTCCCGTGGGCGGCGTACCAGATCACGGGCGGGATGCCCGGCCCGACGTTCATGATTCTCTCCCCGATGAAATCCTTGTCCGAGATCGACGCCGCGGTCGCGCGCGCCGGGGCGCTCCGGGAAGCCGAGGGCCCCGAGAACGAGAAGGCTCTCGCGAAGATGGCGTCCGACGGGTACGCGACGGTCGAGAGCACCATCTTCGCCTTCAGCCCCGCGATGAGCTATCCCCCGAAGGAGTTCGTTGCCCGGGACCCCGAGTTCTGGACGCCGAAGCCGGAGGCGAAGCCCGCCGCCCCCGCGAAGAAGGCCGCGCCCGAACCGAAGGGGGAGGCCAAGCCCGCCGACAAGAAGTAGGCGCTCGGACGCCGCTCGCCCGGCGACGATCACGACCCGCGGAATGATCGGGTCGAGTTCTTCACGCGTCGTCGGGCTTCTCCGCCTCCAGGGCGAGGTCGATGAGCGTGTCTGCGAGCCGCGTCGCCGCCGGGGCGTCTCCTCCGAGCGCCTCGGCGAAGCGCGCCCGGACGCTCGCCTCGCGCGCCTCGTCGCGAATCGGCCGGCCGGCGGCTTTCTTGACTTCGCCCACGCGCCGGGCGAGCTCGAGCCGCTGCGCGGCGAGCCTCGCGATGCCGCCATCCACGACGTCGATCGCCCGCCGGATCCTTTCGACGGAACCGCTCGGGCCCGGCAGGATGCCGAATTCATCCAGCAGCTCCTCGAGGTCCTCGGGCAAGAGCGCCTGCGGCCCGTCGGAGAGCGCCGACTCGGGGGCGTCGTGGACCTCGATCATGAGCCCGTCCACGCCCGCGCCCCACGCCGCGCGCGCGAGGCCCGGCACGAGGTCGCGGCGGCCCGCGGCATGCGAGGGATCCGCGAAGAGCGGGAGATGCGTGAGGCTGCGCGCCGCGAGGAGGCCGCCGAGATCGAGCGTCCCGCGCGTCGCTTTCTCGAACGTGCGAATGCCGCGCTCGCAGAGGATCACGTCCTTGCAGCCCGCGTCGAGGAGGTACTCGGCCGAGGAGAGCCACTCCTCGACGGTCGTTCCGAACCCGCGCTTCAGGAAGACGGGGCGGGAGCTCCGCCCGGCTTCCCGGAGGAGGTCGTAGTTCTGGCAGTTCCGCGCGCCGATCTGCAGCACGTCGGCCCGCTCGGCCACCGGGACGACCTGCGCGGGCGCCATCACCTCCGTCACGATCGGCAGCCCGACCGCGTCTCCCGCTTCCTTCATCCAGCCGAGAGCGTCGAGGCCGTGCCCCTGGAAAGAATACGGGGACGTGCGTGGCTTGAAGACCCCGCCGCGGAGCGCCGTCGCCCCGGCACGCGCGACGGCGCGCGCCAGGCGTGCGACCTGTTCGGGCGACTCGACCGCGCACGGGCCGGCGATCACCGCGCGCCGACCCCCGCCGACGACGAAGGGGCCCACGGCGACCACGCTCGGTTCGCGCACCTCCGTCACCTTCGGGATGTCGCGCATCCGGGGAGGACGCACGAACTCCGGCGCCGGCCCGAGCCAGATGACGCGCTCCTGGGCCGCGGGTTTCCCCGTGCCCGCCGCGGCGCGAGCGACGTTCTTCTCGGGCACGACCGCGAAGCCGCGGACCGGATCGGCCGGCGTGCCCGGCAGCGAGAGCAGCTCGGCGCCGGCCTCCGCGAGGGCCGACGATGCGCGAATGCCGGCGTAGAACACCACCCGCGGCGCGGGCGACTCGGGCACGTCGTCCGCCGGGCTCGCGTCCGCGGCCCCGCCGGCGCGGCCGAGCCTCCAGAAGCGCGTCGTGTTCGGGCGCACGTCCGAAACGTCTTCCTCTAGGATTAGGAGGCCTGCCTCGAGCGCCGCCTCCTCCGAGCAGACCGCCGCCCGCGGCCCTCCCGCCTCCTTGACGCGAAACGCCGCGTACGCCGTGTCGTGCGTGTCGATCGGAATGGCGTCGAGGCGGGCGAGAAGGTGGCGACACTGGCGGAGCACCGCTGCCTGGGAATGGACCTCGCGGACGCTCTCGAGCGCGAGGCCCTCGGGCGCGGCGAGGACGAGCCTCACGGGAACTTCGATCTCGGCTTCGACGGCGATCGCGGACTCCGGCTCCAGAAGAGAGCGCGCGAGCGAGTCCAGGGACTCGAGGATCGGCCCGTCCACGCGGTTGACCGCCGGGAGCACGGCGCATGCGATCTCTCCGGCGAGGAGCGCGCGTAACGTCCGCTCGAAGGTGGGAAAGGCCACGGGCTTGCCGCAGCGCGCCGCCGCGCGGGCCGAGAAGGAGCCGGGCTGGCCCTGGTAGCCCGCGAGGTCCGACCCGAGCGGCATCACCTTGGCGTCGCGTCCGCCCGCGTCGAGGCCGGCTCGCGCGTGACCTTCGCGTCCTCCAGAACGACCGGATACGTGTAGCCGGCGCCGAAGTCGCGATCGACGTGAACGACGCCCTTCACGAGGACGACGTCGCCGACGGCCGCGGCGTCCCGGGTCGTGACGGTGAGGTCGTCGTCCTTTTTCTCGCGCGAGCCGGACCCGTCGCGAATGTGAATCCAGTTCCGGCCCATGATCGAGGAGTTCGCCTTCACGACCTTGCCGCGCACGGACACGGTCTTGTCCTTCAGCGCGAGGCGCTCCGCGAAGATCTGCGCCACCGTGCGCGCGTCCTTGCCTTCGGCCTTCGCGACCGTGACGTCGCCGGCCTCCGCCGGGCCGCCCGCCGCCGCCGCGTGCTGCGCGGACATCTGGGACCCCTGCGAGCTTTCGGATGCGGAGCCGTGCGCCGAGACGGGCGCCGGTGGCGTGGCGCCCTCGCCGCCGAGATTGCCGAAGACGATGTGGTCGAACTTCCGGTTCAGCGTCCTGCTCTCGAACCCGTCCATCGACATCGCGTTCACGACCGTGACCCGATCGCCTTTCTTCACGGATGTCTTCGTGACGGCGGCCCACATCTCGCCTGCGTCGGTCCTGAGCCGCATGTACGTGTAGTCGGAGGCGTCGAGCGTCTCCTCGACGACTCCCGACACCGTGGCGAGAGCCGGCTGGGGCGCCTGGGGAACGCCGGCGGCCGGAGCCGAAGCCTTGGCCGTGGTCGCGGGACCCGCGGCGCCGGTGGCCGGAGCGGCGGTCTTCTTGCCGCAACCCGTGAAAAGGACGAGAGCGAGTACGAGAAAGGGTCGGCGCATGGGAAGGGTCTCCTTCCAGCTTCCATCTTGACAGAAGAAGGCCGCCCCGGGAGGGGCGGCCTTGGTGGCGAACCGCGCCGCCGTGGCGGTCAGGATTCGAGGAAAGAGGACACGGCGCGGTGCCACTGATCTTCGGACAGGAGGGCCGGCGGAGGCAGGACGAGCTCGCCGCCGTCCGCGGCTGCGAGGCCGAGCTCGCCTTCGAGGAAATGCGCGAGCCGCCTCTCGTCGGCGTGGAACCAGGTGCGCGCCTTTGCACCCGTCGGGAAGCTGCGGTACGCGTCCGAGGCCGGCCGTACCGAGAAGAGCCAGCCTCTCCCGTAGGGCGAGGTCTCCACGAGGGACGGGCGGCGCGAGACGGCGCGGTTCACGGCCACGACCGTACCGGTCACGGGCGAGGGGATTACCGCGGTCCGCGCGCCGCAGGCCACCGTCACGGCCGCGCGCCCGGCGGCCAGCATGCTGCCCGGCTGCGGAAGCTGAATCGCGGTAACGCCGTGAAGGAGGTGTCCCGCGAGACCGTCGAGACCGACACGCAGGCGGTCGCCGGCCTCTTCCAGCCACGCGTGGGCGGGCGTGTAACGGCGGCGTTCGGCGAGAACGAGGCCTTCGACCTCCACGAGTCCGAGCCGGCGCGTCCGAACCCGCCGGATCGCCCATTTCGCGGCGCGATAGACGCCCCACCCCGCGAAGACGGGCACGAGGGCGGCAGCGACGAAGGCGACGAGAAGCAGAAGGCGGATGAGGAGGCCCGCGACGAAGATGACGGCTCCCTCGAGAAACGTCAGGAGAGCTTCCATGATGCTCACCTCTCTTTCGGAACGGCGTGGCAGGTGGCGCAATCCTCGAATCCATGCGCGCTCTTGCCGTCGTGGCACTTGCCGCAGGCGGCGCCCTTCTCCATGTCCTTGTGCCTGAGCCGCGGCGCCGCCTGGGTCTCGGAACGGCGGAGGATCGGAAACAGCGCGGGGTGGCAGGTCGTGCAGTCGGGTTTCGCCTGGTCGACGTGGGACGCGTGACGGAACGTCACGACGCCCGGGCTGTCCGGCCCCTGCGGGAGAACGCGGTCGTTCGGAAGGCGGGGGAGGCTGCCCGCGAGGATCGTCCCGGCCAGCCCGAGCGTCGAAAGGAGGAGAGCGGTGACTCGGGGAAATCTCATGACGGCCGCCTCACTTTCCCTCGAGGAACAGCCGCGCGAGCTCGTCCCAGTGGTCCTCGTCGAGTGCTCGCGCGATCCCGTGCACCGGGGTTCCGCCGTCCTGCAGGACGACTCCGAGCTGCGGCGTGAGGCGCCCGGCGAGCTTGCTCGCCGCGAGGTCGAGGAACCGGCGGGCCGCGTCGCCGGAGAAGAGATTCTTGAGGTTGCCGGTCAGCCACCGCGGCTCGACCTTCATGAGCCAGCCCGCGCCGTACGGGTCGCGCTGCGCCTCGGCGGGATGAGCGCGAACGGCCTCGTTCAACGCGACGACGTGGCCGTCGACCGGCGAGAGCACGTCGAGCGGCTGGCCGCCGGCCACGATCGTGAAGGCTTTCTGCCCCTGCCTCACCGGGGCGCCGATTTCGGGAAGCCGTACCGCGTCGAGCGGTCCCACGAGCTTGTGAGCGAAGTCGTCGAGGCCGACCTCCACGTCCCCGCCCTCCGGGCGCGCCCAGGTGTGGCCGACGTGGAGATGGACGCCGTTCGGGACGTGGAACCAGCCGAAGCCGAGGGCGTGCTCCGGAACCGCCGCCTCGCCCTGGACGAAGCGCCAGAAGGGGATGAAGAGGACGAGGTACGTGATCGCGAGGAGGTATTCCATGGCTCTCGCCGTGTACGGGCTGAGGAGTTCGGTTTCGTTCATGGCTCTTTCTCCCCTCTCTCAGTGGGCGCCGCGCCAGTCGGGATGCTCGTTCACCACCGGCATGCGATTCACGATCCAGCGGAAGATCAGAACGCCGATCGTCACGATCGTGAGCGAGGTGACGACCTCGCCGGCGCTCGGGAGGTAACGGTCCGCGACGTTCCAGTTGAAGGCGATGAGCGAGACGTTGAAACGGTTGAGGATCACGCCGAGGACCGTGAGGACGCCGGCGATCCGGGCCAGCTTCGCGCTCCTTCGCCGCGCCGCGAAGGCGAACACGAGCGACGGCAGGAGGACGAAGCCGAGCATCTCGAACAGGTACCAGGCGCCCCAGCCGGTCGCGAGGAGGTCGAAGCGGCCGCTCGCGAACAGACCCTGCAGCCGGATGAAGAAGTACGCGAAGAGGACGATCGCGCCGCCCCGGGCGAGAGAGAGGGTGATGCGCTCGAGGTCCACGGAAGCGGCCGGGTCGAGCCGGTCGTGGAACGCGCGGTGCGAAAGCGCGCTCTCCACGACCACCATCCCGATGCCCGCCGCGAGACTCGACACGAAGAAGAAGATCGGCAGGAAAGGCGAGTACCACAGCGGGTGAAGCTTGCCCGGCGTCATGAGGAAGAAGGCGCCGAGCGAGGACTGGTGCAGCGTCGAGAGCGTGACGCCGATGACGATGATGCCGATCGTGAGCGACCCGAGAAGCCGGCGCAGCTTGACGAGGCCGAGCCACTCGAGCGCCGCGGGCGCGAACTCGAGCCCGAGGACCATCAGGTACAGGAAGACGCACCAGCCGACCTCGTACATGACGGCCGTCGTGCCGGGCGTCAGGAAGAACTGGTAGGGAAGCCGCCACGGCTGGCCGAGGTCCACGACGAGCCCGAAGAGAACGAGCGCGTAGCCGAGGAACCCGGTCAGGATCGCGGGGCGGAGGATGGGCCGCAGCTCCTTCTGGCCGAAGATGTAGACCGCGCAGGCGACCGTGTAGCCGCCCGCCGCGAGTGCGACGCCGCACACGACGTCGAAGGCCACCCAGATGCCCCAGGGGTTCGTCTGCGAGAGGTTCGTCGCGGCCCCGAGCCCCTTCGCGAAACGGTACGCGATCGTGGGGATCCCCGCGAGGAGGATCACCGCTGCGATCGCGTTGACGGGCGTCAGGAGGCTCTTGAGGTACGTGCGGAGCGGCATCCCGAGGAAGAGCTTCTCGCGCACCCAGGGTCCGTCGAGGAACGCGGGTTTCAGGGCTTGCTCAGACATGGCGTTCCTCCTGCTTTCCGTCGCCTTCTTTCGCCGCGACCGCGTCTCGACGCTTGCTGAAGGTGTACATGCCCATCAGGAGCGGCGGCCAGAGCGTGATGACGAAGGGCACGGCCGAGAGCGCGCTGTCGGCGAGCTCCGGATAGGACTTTCTCTCGATGCCTTTGGGAAGCCTCAGGGACTCGAACGGCACGTCGGAGATGTAGAGCCAGCTCGTGCCGCCCGCCTCGGTCTCGCCGTAGATCTTGTGGACGTACTTTTCCGGGTTCGAGTAGATGCGCGTCTTGGCCTCCTCGAGGAGATCGGCTCGTTTGCCGAACTGGAGCGCGCCGGACGGGCAGACCTCCGTGCACGCGGGCACGAGGCCCTTCGCCTGGCGCTCCGCGCAGAACGTGCACTTCCTGACGAGAGGAGTCACGCTCGAGAATTCGTACTTCGGAACGCCGAACGGGCACGCGATCATGCAGTAGCGGCAGCCGAGGCAGCGGTCCGCGTGGTAGACGACCGGTCCTTTCGCGGTCTTTTCGAGCGCCCTGACGACGCAACCGGAGGCGCAGGCCGGTTCCACGCAATGCATGCACTGCGACTTGGCGAAGCGGTCCTGGCCGCCGGGGCTCTTCGCGGTGCCTTTCTGGACGACGGTGAAGGCCGTCGGGCCCGTCTCGCGCTTCGACGCGAAGACGGAGTCGTCTCCGGGCTTTTCGGGGCCGGCGAGCGCGTTCGCCTCGGCGCAGGCCGCCTCGCAGGCGCGGCACCCGACGCAGCGCGTCGTGTCTACAAGGACGCCGCGGGCGTCGCGCGCAGCCGTCACGGCTGACGCGCGCGACGTCGTGGCGGCCGCTGCGACACCGGCGGTGCCGGCGGCGGCCGCCAGCTTGAAGAGAGTCCGGCGATTCAGGTCCATCGCGGCCTCCCTCAGGCCCGGGCCGCGCGGCCCAGGGCGCGGTCGTTGAGGAACAGGAGGAGGACGAACAGGAGCGCGAGGGGAACCGTGGCGATCATGGGACCTCCCTCCCGGAGCCTTCCGCCGCCACGGCGGGCGGCTCCGTGTACGCGGCGTCCGTCCCGATCCGCCTCACGGCCTCCTGATAGAGGGGGCAGTCCACGTACCGGGCGGCCTGGCAGGGCCGGGCCGACACGAG
>DATGDV010000151.1:0-3779 GCA_035310685.1 Thermoanaerobaculia bacterium | reverse complement strand
AACACGTCGTGTTTCCCCTTCACCGATCGAGAAACGTCGGTTCGACCGCCAGGCTCAGTACGCGTTCTTGTGGGTGAAGCCCCACTTGAGCGTGAGCCAGAGGATCTTCACGTCGAGGCCGACCGACCAGTTCTCGATGTAATAGAGGTCGTACTCGATGCGCTTGGAGAGGCTCGTGTTGCCGCGCCAGCCGTGGACCTGCGCCCAGCCCGTGATCCCCGCGCGCACCCGGTGGCGCAACATGTATTGCGGAAGCTTCTCGCGGAAGGTGCTGACGAACTCCGGCCGCTCGGGGCGCGGCCCCACGAGCGACATCTCGCCCTTGAACACGTTGATGAGCTGCGGCAGCTCGTCGAGCGAGGTCTGGCGCAGGAACGTCCCCACGCGCGTGCGCCGCGGATCGTTCTCCTCGGCCCAGCGCGCCCCATCGTCCTCGGCGTCGACGCGCATCGAGCGGAACTTGAGCATGCGGAAGAGCCGCCCGTCGAGCCCCATGCGCTCCTGCACGTAGAAGATCGGACCGCGGTCCTCGAGCCAGATCGCGAGCGCGAGGATGGGAAAGAGAACGGCGAGCGCGACGAGGCCGACCGCCGAAAGAGCGACGTCCATCGTGCGCTTCACGAGCGAATTCCAGCCCTCGAGCGGCATCTGCGTCAGATTGATGACGGGCAGCCCGTCGAAGTCTTCGACGCCGGCCTTGAACGTGACGTACTGGAAGAGGTCCGGCACGACCTTGAGGTCGACGATCTGGTTGCCGACCTCCTTGAGGATCGTGAGCATCGTGCGGTACGCCTCCACGGGGAGCGCCAGGAACACCGTATCGACCTCGTGCGCGTGGATGAGCGCCGTGACCTCCGAGGTCGTGCCCAGGACCGCGAGGCCGCGGTAGCTCTCGGCGCGCTTGAGCGGGTCGTCGTCGGCGAAGCCCACGGGCTTCAGGCCCGTCGCGGGATGGTCGAGGAGCTTGTCGGCCAGCGCGCGACCCGCGTTCCCCGCGCCCACGATGAGCGTCCGGCGCACGCCGGCGCCCGTGGACCACATCGTCTCGAGGTACTTGCGGATGCCGAAGCGCACGAGAGACACGAAGAGGACGTCGAGAAAGAGGAAAAGAACGAGGAGCTGCCTGCTCGTGTACGTGAAGCCGCGCCAGAACGAGAGGAGGCCCACGAGGAGGATCGTCCCGAGAGACGCCGCCACGATCACCGCGAGCACTTCGTCGATCGTGGAGCGGTCGCGCCGGATCTGGTACAGCCGGTGGAAGTAGAAGACGACCGGCCAGATGGCGACGAGGATCGGGATGAACGCGACGTAGTTCTCGAAGGGCTGCGCGCCTTTCGGTGTCGGCCATACCGACTCGAAGCGGATGAGCCAGGCCGCGCCCAGCGCGAGCACGGTCGCGAGGACGTCGGCGGCCACGAACAGGGCCTGGAGGCGGCGGGTCTGGCGGCGGATCACACGGACTCCGAACCGTGGATTCTAGCGTCCCGCGAGGATCGGTCGTGCCCGGCCCGCGCCGTCTCGAGGGCTTCGCGGAAGCGAGCCCGGAAAACGTCCCGTGAGAAGCGGGCGGCGTGGCGCGGCAGCGCCGCGGAATCGAGCGCCAGGCCCCGGAGGCGGTCGAGCGCGGCGAGGAGTCCCCCGGCTCCCGGTTCGGCGTACAGGACCCCCGTTTCGCCGTCCCGGACCGTCTCGGTCGCTCCTCCGAGCCCGAGCGCGACCACCGGCGTCCCGCAGGCCTGCGCCTCCAGCGGCACGATGCCGAAATCTTCCTCACCCGGCATCAGCACGGCCTCCGAGGCGCGGTACAGCTCGCGGAGCATCTCGTCGTTGGGAGTGTCGAGAAAGCGGATCGTCTCACCGGCGCGCTTCGCGAGGCGGGAGCGCTCCGGCCCGAACCCCGCGATCGCGAGGGGCAGCCCTCGGGCGTTCGCGGCGTCGATGGCGTCGTCGAGGCGCTTGTACGGGGCGAGCGCCGACACGACGAGGAAGCCGCCCCGGCGCGTCCCGCGAGGAGGCGGCGTGTAGAACTGCGTATCGACGGGCGGAAAGACGACGGCCGCCTCGCGACCCCACAGCCGGTCGATGCGGCCTTTGACGTTTTCCGAGTTCGCGAGAAAGGCATCGACGCGGCGCACGGTCGAGAGGTCCCACGCTCGGAGCGGGGCCCGAACGAGGCGCGCCGCCTCCCGGGCCGCCGCGGAACGGTTCCGGAAATAGTCGTCGAACTGCTCGTGCAGGTATCGCACGGGCGTGTGGCAGTAGCACAGGTGGAAGGAGCCCGGCGCCCGCTTCGCGTTCTTGGCGACGCAATGGGACGACGAGATCACGAGATCGAACCCGGAGAGGTCCCACGTTTCGGCGGCCACGAAGAAGAGGGGCAGGAGCTTCCGGTAGTCCGCGCGGGGCGTGACGAGCTTCTGGAGGAAGGTCGTCCGGATCTCCGCGGCCTCGATCTCGGGGTGCTGCGAGCCGGGGAAGTGAAAGAGTGTGAAAACCGGCGCGCCCGGAAACATCCGGACCAGCTCCAGCAGCACCTTCTCGCCGCCGCGCGTGCCGGTGAGCCAGTCGTGGACGAGGGCGACTTTCAAGAGGAGGAATCCTTTGCTCCCTCGCGCGGCGAGTCATGGTTCGGCTGGGGAGAGGACGTTGTTTTCTTTGTTCCCTCGCGAGGCGAGTTATGGTTCGGCTGGGGAGAGGACGTTGTTTTCTTTGTTCCCTCGCGAGGCGAGTCATGGTTCGGCTGGGGAGAGGTTGTTTTTTCTTCGAATGGGTGTGTGTTCGATACGCCCTCGAGTTGCGCCGAGGCGGTACCCGCCGCCGTGCCCTCACTCACCCTTCTAAGAATCTCTTCGTACACGTCTGCGGTTCGCTCCGCCGCCCGCCGCCAAGTGAATTGCGCCGCCCGTTCTCGTCCCCTCTTTCTCAGCAGATTTCTCTTCTCTTCATCCCCGAGCAAGGCGTTCAGCGCTGCCGCGATCGACGCGACGTCGTGCGGGTCGAAGAACACCGCCGCGTCGCCCGCCGCCTCGCGGAGGGCGGGAAGGTCCGAGCACGCGACGGGCGTGCCCGCCGCCTGTGCCTCGAGGACCGGGAGCCCGAATCCTTCCGCGAAGGAAGGCTGGACGAGAGCGCGAGCGCCGGCGACCAGGGCGGGCACCTCCGCATCCGGTACGAAGCCGATGGCCTTGACGCCCTCGGGCAACGTACGTCCCGGCTCGACGCCCGCGAGGACGAGAGAGAGCGATGGATTCGCCGCGCGCACGAGCGGCCATGCCCCGAGCAGCCCATCGAGGTTCTTGTGCGGCTTGTCGTTGCCGAGAAAGAGAAGATAAGAGAGATAAGAACGAGGAGAAGAAGAAGATTCTTTGAAAGGAGGAACTGGAGAAAGCACCTCGGCCAAACGACACGCGGCATCGTCGTTCCCCTCTTCCCCTTCTAAGAAGAATCTTTCTTCGACTCCGTTTGGAACGACCTCGACCTTGCCGCTTTGCTCGGGTCCGAAAGCGAGAATTTCCTTCTTCGTCGCCTCCGAGACCGCGATGACTCGAGCGGAGAGGCGCAGCGCGCGACCGATCATCCAGCGCGCGTACGCGCGCTTCGCGGGTGACGCATGCTCGGGCCTGGTGAGGTGCATGAGGTCGTGGATCGTGACGACCGTCGCGCGCGGGGGAAAAAGCGGGACGACGTAGTGCGGGGCATGGAAAAGGTCGGGCCTCGCCGCCGAGATCGCCCGCCGGACGGCCACGAGCTCGCCGAAGGAATAGTGCGCGGCCTCGCAG
>DATGDV010000150.1:0-4384 GCA_035310685.1 Thermoanaerobaculia bacterium | reverse complement strand
GACGGGCGCTTACGCGGCTCGCGGCACGTTTGCGCTCCGGGGCCTCGAAGGGGGATTTACCGGCTTTTCGGCCCCGCAGGCGCGAGGCGGATACGCGATCTCGCTCGCGGCGGCCGAGATGCTGAAGGACACGCGCGGCTTCGGCGCGGTCGCGCACTTTCTCGACCGCCTCGGCGAAGGCTCTCTCGTCGAGGACGCCATGCGCGAGACGCTGCGCGCCGACTACGCGCGGCTCGAGTCGGACCTCGCGGACTGGCTGAAGCAGCGCGCTCGCTAGCGAGGATTGCCCGGAGAGGCGATCGCGCGCTACGCCGGGGCCGCCGAAACCTGCGGTCTGTGGCGGCGGCCGCCGCGGCGACGCCTGCGGGCGTGGGACAGGCCGTCCGGCGCGGGACGTGCGATTGCGTCCGGCGGGGCCGGCGCTTCCGGAAACGGACCGGAGAGAACGTGCGCGCCAAAGCCATGACCTGCCGCCTCTTCCCAGGCGGCGGCGGCCTCGCGGTAGCGCCCGGACGCGCGCGCATAGAGCGACAGGAGCGCGACGGCGGCTTTCAGATAGGGTCTTCCCGCGAGGCGCCGCGCCCCGGGGTCCGACGGGCGCGAGCTCGTGAGCCGTCCGAGGGTCTCGAGCACGTGCTTGACGGTCTGCGTGAGGTGGTTTGGAAGAGCCATGCGGAGCGCGAGCGGATTCACGGTGTCTTCGAGAACGAGGAGAATCTGGCCGGGACCCGCGAGGGGCCCGCGGCGCCGAACGGCGTCGAACACCACGGGCAGGAACATCGCCGAGAGGAGCGTGGCGTCCTCGAGCCTCTCCCCGAGCGCCCCCTTCGCATCGATCTCGCGCAGGAGCGCGAAGAGGAGCCCCTCGGCTGCCGCGTCCGCGGAAGGCACGGCCCCGACGCCGCCGACCTCGGGAAGGAGCGCCTCGAGGAGGCCCGCCTCCGACCAGCGGCGATACGTGTCGTGGCCCCAGCCCCGGCGCAGCGGGTCGAGCAGCTCTTCCGTGACGCGCGGCGCCGCGCTCTTCGTGACCTCGCGCCTGAGCTCGGCGATGGCCTCGCGCACGTCCCCGGACATCTCGAACGAGAGGCGTGCCGCGAATTCGCAGGCGCGGAGCATCCGAACGGGGTCCTCGCGGAACCGGATGAGGGGATCGCCGATCGTGCGCACGATGCGCCGCTCGAGGTCTTCGACGCCGCCCACGAAGTCGAGGACGGCGTACGTCGCGATGTCGTAGAAGAGTCCGTTGATCGTGAAGTCGCGGCGGAGCGCGTCCTCCTCGGGGGACCCGAACGTGTTGTCCGACCGGATGAGGAGGTCGTCGTCCCCTTCCGGACCCGGTGTGCCTTGCACGGCGTCGGGCGTCTTGCGAAACGTCGAGACCTCGACGACCTTTCCCCCCTCGAAGAGGATGTGCGCGAGACGGAAGCGTCTCCCGATCACGCGAGAGTTGCGGAACAGGCGACGGACTTCCTGCGGCCGCGCGTCGGTTCCGACGTCGAAATCCTTCGGCGTGCGCCCCGTCATGAGATCGCGCACCGACCCCCCGACGAGATAGGCCTTGTAGCCGGCCCGATGCAGCCGGTACAGGACGCGCAGGGCGTCGGGGTCGATGTAGCCGCGCGAAATCGGATGCTCGGCGCGAGGCAGGATGCGGGGAATGGTCATCCCGCGGGATGTCGAATCGACATCGAGCTTCATTGTAACTGTTTCGTGCCGGGCCCGAAAAATGAAACACTTGCATGATGTTGAGGCGCTCCCGGCAGGAAGGCGACCGGCGCCGCGAGCCGCCGCTCGCCTTCGCCGCGCTCGTCGTGGGCGCCGTCGCCGCCTCCCGGTTCTTCGCCCTCGCGGATTCGCCCGGTGAGATCGACGAAGCCATCTTCGCGGGGGCAGTGACGCGCTTCGACCTGTTCGACCTGTCGCCGCAGGCGCCCGGGTTTCCCGTCTGGATCCTGCTCGGCCGGGCCCTGCTGCCTTTCTGCGTCACGCCGTTCACCGCGCTCGCGACCGCGTCCACGCTGCTCGCCGCGTGCAGCGTCCCGGCGCTCTACGTCTGGGGTCGGCGCGTCGTGGGAGGGTGGGCGGCGCTCGCGGCAGTCGTGTTCGCGTTCGCGCTGCCCGTCGTCTGGGTGAACGGGGGACGCGCGTTCTCCGACACGCCCGCCACGGCTCTTTTCCTCGTCGCGCTCGCGTGTCTCGCGACCGTCGAGGAGAGGCGCTCGCCGAACCAGACCCGCTGGCGCGACATGGTCGCCGCCCGGCGCGCCCGGCTCCTCGGGCTCGCGGCGGGACTCCTCGCGGCCGCGGGCTTCGGCGTCCGGCCTCATCTCATCCTCGCGTTCTTTCCGATTCTCCTCCTCTCGATGCTGCGGCTCATGGCCCGGCG
This sequence comes from Thermoanaerobaculia bacterium, assembly GCA_035310685.1. Lineage (GTDB taxonomy): Bacteria > Acidobacteriota > Thermoanaerobaculia > UBA5066 > UBA5066 > Fen-183. The sequence continues at coordinate 1,995 of DATGDV010000150.1, read as the reverse complement.
CGAGCGGGCCGACGCCGCGTGGACGTTCGGCTTGTCCGCCCTGGCCGGCACGGCGGCGTGGTTCGTCTGGCTGTTTGCCCAGGCCGGGGGCGCGCCCGGGCTCTTCGCGTCGCTTTCCGAGCGCACCGGATTTCGTGCGCGCGCCTTCGCGACGGGCACCGTCGGCTCGCTCCTCGACTCCTTCCTCGTGCGTGACTTTCTCAGCTGGCGGCGGGCGCTCGTCGTCCTCGCGATCGCGGCCGTCGGCCTCGTCGCGCTCGCGGTACGGCGGAGGCGCGGGTTCTTCGATCTCGTCCTCGTTCTCGCGCCGACGTTCCTCTCGCTCTGGTTTCTCCACAGCCGCGCGATGTCCCGTTACTCCGTGCCGTTCGTGCTCGTGATCGGCCTCGCCGTGGGAGCTGGGCTCGAGGCGCTCTTCCAGCGCGGCTTCCTGGCCTTCGGCGCGGCAGGCCTCGCCGGGCTCTTTCTGGCTCGTGAGGCATGGCCCGTCGTACGCCTGAGCGCGCGTGAAGAGACGCCGCCGATCGCCGCCTTGCGCTCGCTCGAGCGCTGGGTGCATCCCGGCCGCGAGACGATCGTGGCCGACTCCGACTTTCATGCCTTTCTCAGGATGGAGCGCTGGGAGCACCGCCTCGTCGCGTGGGGCTACCTGGACGGGGAGCTCGTGCAGGGGCCGCGCCAGATGAACAAGCGGCTCGTGCGCCTCGCGGATTTCACGGATGAGACGAGTCCCCCGACCCTCGCCGATCCCGTCTGGCGGACCTACGTGAAGACCGGACGCGTGGCGGAAGCGATCGGGAACAGGCGCCTTTTGTCCGTCGCCGTGCGCGATCCCGCTCCGCCCCTCTTCGGCCCGGGCTTCGGGGCGAAGGAGTCGGCTCCCGGCGAGCCTTCTTTCCGCTGGGCGGGGCCCGCCGCGCACCTGTACGTGCCGGCCGATCAGGGGCCGCTCTGCGCCGTGCTTTCAGGCGAACGGCCCGGTGACGTCGGCGAAACGACGCTGCGCGTGACGGAAGCGGCGTCGGGACGGCTGCTCCTTGAGCGTCGGATGGCGCCCGGTCCGTTCGACCTCACGATCGTGCCGCGCGCGATCTTCGGGCCGATGCCGGGACCCTCGGAATACGTGCTGTCCTGCGACCGGCCCAAGGATTTGCCCGCGCTCGAAGGCGCGAAGCGGCCCACGAGAGGCTGCTTCACGATTCGCGAGGCGACGTATTCCCACGCCCCGGAGGCGCTCTGGCCGAGGCAGGGGCCCCGGCTCGTGGCCGACCTCGGCGCGCCCGACGACGGCCGCTTCGACCCGGAAGGCTTCTTCTCACGCGAGAAGAGCGCGGACACGGGCCTCGATCTCCGCTGGACGACCCAGACTGCGTCGATCGTCTTCTCTCCCGTGTCCGGCTTCACGCCCTCGCGGCTCATCCTGCGCGCGCGCTCCGTCGCCGCGCCCGTCGACGTCGACGTGTCGGTCGGGGATGTGCCGGCCGGCGTCGTCCGCGTGGACGTCGGCCTCGCGGAGGTGTCCCTCCCGCTGACGTCCGAAGTCCTGCGCGTCCTCGAGGGCCCCGAGCCCGTCCGGCTGTGGTTCCACGCGCCGACGACGGTTCCGAAGGACGCCGGCAAGGGAGACGACACGCGCGCGCTCGGGATCGGCGTGGATCGCGTTTCGCTGGAGTAGGGGCAAGGCGAACCCGCGGGCGCTCGCGGAGCCTACGCTCGGGCGACCGGGCGATATCCGGCCCGGCGGTTGCGCCGGCGCGCCATCTCGCTGGAGTAGTGGATGCCGAGAGTGGATGAATGGGCCCTTGCCCACGTCGAGAGCGCTGTCGTCCCCGCCGGCGGTGCGTCGACGTACAGGAGATCGGCCATGAGACCCTCTATTTCCGGCTTCGTAATGACCTCATCCCCGAGAAGACGGCCGAGCACCCACCCGACACTGTACCCGACAGACGGAGGGACTGAAACGATCGGCCGGACCCGGCCGATCGCCCGGCCGAT
>DATGDV010000149.1:0-4592 GCA_035310685.1 Thermoanaerobaculia bacterium | reverse complement strand
CTCGCGCGTTACGTCGTCGAGAAGGGCTCGATCGCCGTGGACGGGATCTCGCTCACCGTGGCGACTCTGGGGGAAAGCTCCTTCGACGTTGCCGTCATTCCGCATACCTTCAGCGGCACCACGCTCGGCGCGAAGAAGCCCGGAGACCGCGTGAACCTCGAAGTCGACGTCCTGGGAAAGTACGTCGAGCGGCTCCTCGCGGCGAGGCTCGGCGAGACACGGGAGGAGCTCGAGGCGAGGGACGAGCGCTTGCGCGGCCTCCTCGCCGAAGGCTCGTGACGGCCGGAAGCCTCCCGCGGGGCGCGACCTCCGCGCCCGGCGCCTACGTCCACGTGCCTTTCTGCGCGCATCGCTGCTCGTACTGCTCGTTCGTCGCACTCGAGGGGAGGTCCGAAGAGAGCGATTACTTCGAGGGTTTGGAGAGGGAGATTCGCAGTTTCGCTGCTTCCCCGAACGACCGATGTCAAGGGCGCGCTTCGCGCGCCACGGAGCGGTCGCCGACCCTTGACATCGGCCATTCGGGAAAAGGTTTTTCTGCTATCGGGGCTGCAGCAGCAGCCCCGAATATCAGCGAAATCTCATCCTCGGTCGGCGGCTTCGATACCGTCTACTTCGGAGGGGGCACTCCTTCGTACGTCGACGCGCGCCGGCTCGGCCGCGTGCTCGGGACACTCGAAGAGACCTTCGGTCTCTCTTCGGACGTCGAGGTCACCGCAGAGGCGAACCCCGATGACCTCGACGCCCGGAAGCTGGGCGCGCTGAAGGACGCGGGTATCAACCGGCTGTCGATCGGCGTGCAGTCGCTCGTGGACGCTGAGCTCGTCCCGCTCGAGCGGCGGCACGACGGCGCCGCAGCGCGTCGCGCCGTGTCGGAAGCGGCGCGCGCTTTCGGGAACGTCTCGGCCGACCTGATGATCGGCATTCCGGGACAGACCCGCGCGACGCTGCTCGGGAGCCTCGAGGGGCTGCTCGAGGCCGGCGTGTCGCACCTGTCGGCGTATCTTCTCGAGATCGACAAGGCGCCGAAGCTCGTGGCGCTGAGGAAGGAGCATCCGACGCTCTTCGCCGGTGACGACGAGATGGCCGATTGCTGGGAAGCCGTGGACGAGCGGCTGACGGCGGCGGGACTGCCGCGCTACGAGCTCTCGAACTGGGCCCGCCCGGGCTTCGAGAGCCGCCACAATCTCAAGTACTGGACGCTCGTTCCCGTCTTCGGTTTCGGCGTCGGTGCCCATTCCTTCGACGGAAGGACTCGGTTCGCGAACACGGGAATGCTTGCGGAATACCTGAAGCGAACCGGGGCGGAAATCTCGCCTGTCGCCACCTTCGAAGAGAGTGGAGATTCGGATCTTCTCAGAAGGAAAGAAGGACTCATGCTCGGCCTGCGCTTGTCGGGCGGGGTCCCCGCTTCCTCATTCGAAGAAATTTGCAGGACGTTGCCTGCTGCCTCGGCGGAGCGGATCCGCGATGCGTTCGAGGCGGGTCTTCTCGAAGAATCCGCGGGCGCGCCGGGAGGACGCGGCGAGCGCCGCGTCCGCCTCACACGACGCGGCGTCTTGTTGTCGAACGAGGTGTTCTCGCTCCTCGTGTAGAGAGGCGGATCGAAGCCCTCAGGCCGCGGGCTTCCGCCGGAACAGGAAGAACGCCGGGACGCCGAGGGCCACGAGGACGAGGCCGCGCACGGTGAACGTCGGCTTGAAAACGACGAGGGCGATCGTCACGTAGACGGTCGCGATGACGTAGAGGACGGGGATGACGCGGTCCCCGAGAGACCGCGGAGCCAGGGCGGGAACCGTCCGGGCGAGCTTCCATCGTCCGACGATCGTCGCGATGTAGAACATCAGGACCGTCGGAATGACGTAGTCCAGGAGGTCGCCGTACTTTCCGGAGAGGCAAAGGAGGGCCGACCAGAGGAACTGCGCCACGAGGGCGTTCACCGGGATCATCGTCTTCGGCGCGACCTCGCCGAACACCGGCAGGAAAAGGCCGTCGCGCGACATGGCGTAGAGCACACGCGCGCCCGAGAGGATGAGGCCGTTGAGGCAGCCGAACGTCGAGACGAGGATGACGCAGGCCATGATGAGCGCGGGGGTGCCGACCTCGGCCGTGCCCGAGACGGCGCCGATGGCCGCCGTCGCGACGCGGTCCTCGGGAGCGGTCGCGATGCCGGAGAGGGGGAGCGCGGCCAGGTATCCGACGTTCGCGAGGACGTAGAGAAGAGTCACGAGCCCCGTCCCGTACACGAGGGCTTTCGGGACATTCGTCTCGGCGTCGCGCACCTCCTCGCCGAGGAACGTGACGTTGTTCCAAGCGTCGGCCGAGAAGAGGGAGCCGACCGTCGCGACGGCGAACGCCCAGAGGAGAGGAATCTTGAGCTCGCCCGCGGCGGGAAGGGCCCACGAGACGCCCATGAGGTTTCCGCCCGCGATGAAGCACACCGACAGGAGGCCGATGAGCGAGAGCACCTTGGCGGACGTGAAGACGTTCTGCAGAATCGCGCCGTTCCGGACGCTCGTCGTGTTCCACCAGGTGAGAAGAGCGACCAGGAGAATGGCGACGATCTCCAGTGGCGTGATGCTGAGATACGCGGCCTTGAGGAAGACGTGCTTGCTCGAGATCGCCGGAATGAGCACGCCGAGGTATTTCGCGAAGGCGACGGCCACGGCCGCGATCGTGCCCGTCTGGATGACGAGAAGAGCCGCCCAGCCGTACAGGAACCCTCCGAGGTCGCCCCACGCCTCGCGCAGGTAGACGTACTGGCCGCCGGCCCTCGGGAACGCCATCGCGAGCTTCCCGTAGCTCCAGGCGCCCGCCACCGTGACGAGGGCCGTGAAGACCCAGACGAGGAGGAGGAGGCTCGCGCTCTTGACCTGGCGCGCGATGTCGGCCGAGGTGATGAAGATGCCCGAGCCGATCATCGATCCCGCGACGATCGTCGTCGCGTCGACGAGCCCGAGCCTCCGGGGAAGCGTTCGCGGAAAGGCCGGCTGCGTCGACCCCGACTTCGTCATCGTGCCCATGGGCCCTCCTCAGGACGTCGTCGGAGAGATCTCGATCCGCATCGCGTAGAAGGAGCGGTAGACGAAGACGACGGCCACCGCGAAGAACAGGACCGCGAGGGCCATGCTCACCCCGCGTGAAAGGCCGATCGCGAGCTCGACGGCGAGGAGTCCGAAGAGCGTCGTGAACTTGATGATGGGGTTCATGGCGACGGACGACGTGTCCTTGAAGGGGTCCCCTACCGTGTCGCCGACGACCGTCGCGTCGTGGAGGGGCGTCCCTTTCTCCTTCAGCTCGACTTCGACGAGCTTCTTCGCGTTGTCCCACGAGGCGCCCGCGTTCGCCATGAAGATGGCCTGATACAGGCCGAACACCGCGATCGAAATGAGATAGCCGATGAAGAAGAAGGGCTCCAGGCACGCGAACGCGAGCGTGGAGAAGAAGACGACCAGGAAGATGTTGAACATTCCCTTCTGCGCGTACTGCGTGCAGATCGCGACGACCTTCTTGCTGTCCTCCACGGACGCCTTCTCGACGGAGGCGTCGAGCCTGATGTTCCTCTTGATGAACTCGACCGCGCGGTAGGCGCCTGTCGAGACTGCCTGGATCGAGGCGCCGGTGAACCAGTAGATGACCGCGCCGCCCGTCACGAGCCCGAGGAGGAACGGAGAGTGGAGGATCGAGAGCTTCTCGATGCCGGTCGTCAGGCCCTGCGTCAGGATCACGATGATGGAGAAGATCATCGTCGTGGCGCCGACGACCGCGGTCCCGATGAGGACGGGTTTGGCCGTGGCCTTGAAGGTGTTTCCCGCGCCGTCGTTCTCCTCCAGGAAGTGCTTCGCCGTGTCGAAATTCAGGTCGAAGCCGAAGTCGCGCTTCACCTCGGCCTTGACGTTCGGCACGTTTTCGATGAGCGAGAGCTCGTAGACGGACTGGGCGTTGTCCGTGACGGGGCCGTACGAGTCGACCGCGATCGTCACGGGGCCCATGCCGAGGAAGCCGAAGGCGACGAGGCCGAACGCGAACGTCGCGGGCGCGATCATGATTCCGGCAGGAAAGGCCGTGGAGACGATGTACCCGATCGACATCAGCGTCACGATGGCGAGGCCCATCCAGTAGGCCGAGAAGTTGCCCGCCACGAGACCGGAGAGGACGTTCAGCGAAGCGCCGCCCTCGCGGGAGGCGGTGAGCACCTCGCGCACGTGGCGTGACTCCGTGGACGTGAACACCTTCACGAGCTCGGGAATGATGGCGCCGGCAAGCGTGCCGCACGTGATGATCGCGCCGAGCTTCCACCAGAGCGTCCCGTCGCCGAGCTCGGGGATCAGGAAGTACGACACGACGAACGTGATCGCGACGGAGACGAACGAGGTGATCCAGATGAGGGACGTCAACGGCGCCTCGAAGTTCATCTTGTCGGCGTCGCGGTACTTCGCCTTCGCGAAAGCGTCGTTGATCCAGTAGGAGCAGACGCTCGCGACGATCATCATGATGCGCATCGCGAAGAGCCACACGAGGAGCTTGACCTGCGTCGTGGCGTCGGGGACCGCGAGGAGGATGAACGAGATGAGCGCGACGCCGGTGACGCCGTA
>DATGDV010000148.1:0-6363 GCA_035310685.1 Thermoanaerobaculia bacterium | reverse complement strand
GGCGGCGGTGGCGGCGGATCCCCGGGCGGCGACGGTGGCGGCATGCCCGGCACGCACGACGCGTCGCTCGAGGCCGAGGCGCGGCGGCGATACCTGAACTACGCGCTCTCGGTCATCACGTCGCGCGCCCTCCCGGACGTGCGCGACGGCCTCAAGCCCGTGCAGCGGCGCATTCTCTTCGCGATGTTCCAGAACCTCCACCTGACGCCGGACGCGAAGTTCAAGAAATCCGCGACCGTCGTCGGCGACGTCATCGGCAAGTACCACCCGCACGGCGACGTCGCGATCTACGACGCGATGGTGCGCATGGCGCAGCCCTTCTCGCTCCGCGCGCCGCTCGTGGACGGGCACGGCAACTTCGGGTCTCTCGACGGCGACGCGGCCGCGGCGTATCGCTACACCGAGGCGCGCCTACGCCCGCTCGCGATCGAGCTCCTGTCCGAGATCCGCAGGAAGACGGTCGACTGGCGTCCGAACTTCGACGGCGTCCACTTCGAGCCGGTGGTCCTGCCGGCGCGGTACCCGAACCTCCTCGTCAACGGCGCGACCGGCATCGCCGTCGGCATGGCGACGTCGATCCCTCCGCACAACCCCGTGGAGGTGCTCGACGCCGCGATCGCGGCCGTGGACGACCGCGAGTCGGACCCGCTGCGCTTCATCAAGGGACCGGACTTCCCGACGGGCGGGCTCCTCGTTTCCGGCAAGCGCGAGCTGCGCGCGATTTACGAGAGCGGCCAGGGCACGCTGAAGCTGCGCGGCGAGTGGGAGGTCGAGGAGGGGGCCCGCGGGGCCCGGGCGATCGTCGTCACGTCGATCCCGTACGCGCAGGAGAAGGCGGCTCTCGTCGCGAAGATCGCGGACGTCATTCTCGAGCGGCGGCTCGCGTCCCTCGTCGACGTGCGAGACGAATCCACCGAGGACGTGCGCATCGTCCTCGAGATCAAGCGGGAGGCCGATCCCGCGCTCGTCATGACGTACCTGTACAGGCACACGCCTCTCGAGACGACGGTGCCCGTGAACCTGACGTGCCTGGTCCCGACGGCGAGGCCCGAGGTGTGCGAGCCGGCGCGGCTCCCGCTCGCCGCGATCCTCCGGCACTTCCTCGATTTCCGGCTCGAGACGGTCCGTCGGAGGTTCCTGTTCGACCTCGAGGAGCTGAAGCGGCGACTCCACCTCCTCGAGGGCTTCCTGGTCATTTACGACGCGCTCGACGAGGCGATCCGCATCATCCGCAAGTCCGACGGAAAGGCCGACGCCGCCGAGAAGCTCGTGAAGCGCTTCTCGCTCGACGAGGAGCAGGTCGAGGCAATCCTCGAGACGAAGCTCTACAAGCTCGCCCGGCTGGAGATCGACGCGATCCGGGCCGAGCGGAAGGAGAAGATGGCCGAGGCGGCCACGATCGAGGCGATCCTGAAGTCGCCGAAGAAGCTCTGGAACGAGGTGAAGGGCGAGCTCGCCGAGGTGAAGGAGACGCTCGCCGGCGAGAAGCGCCGGACGAAGGTTTCCGCGAGCGTCGAAGAGCCCACATACGACGCCGAGGCCTTCATCCAGCACGAGGACACGTATGCCGTCGTGTCGCAGGACGGCTGGCTGAAGCGCCAGCGCGAGATGAAGGACCCGAGGTCGACGCGGCTGAGGGAAGGGGACGAGGTGCTGGCCGTGCTGCAGGGCTCGACGAAGGAGGGGGCCGTCCTCTTCTCGAATCGCGGCTCGGCGTACGTCCTGAAGCTCAACGACGTGCCGCCGTCGACGGGCTACGGCGAGCCCGTCCAGAAGATCTTCCGCTTCGGGGACGGCGAGCGCGTCGTCGCGGCGCTGTCCCTCGATCCGCGGATCACGCCGGAGAAGAACGTCCTCCTCCTCGCCGCCACGCGCCGCGGCCTCGTCCTGAGGTTCTCGCTCGATCCGTTCCGCGAGGTGACGACGCGCGCCGGGAGGCGGTTCGCGAAGCCCTCGAAGGGCGACGAGATCGCCTCCGTGTTCGTCTGCGGGGAGAGCGACCTCGTGGCGCTGGCGTCGGAAAAGGGCCGCGCGATCCTCTTCCCGGCGAGGGAGGTCCCCGTTCTCGCGGGCCCGGGCAAGGGCGTCCTCGGCTTCAAGCTCGCGCCGGACGACCGCCTCGTGGGCGCCGCGCTTTTCGGAGACGACGAAAGACGGGCGACCCTCACGCTCGTGAACGGCAAGGGAACCGAGCACACGATCACGCGCCGGTACACCCCCGTCTCGCGAGGCGGCAAAGGCTTCGAGCTGATCAAGCGCGACCGGCTCGTGAAAGCGCTGCCTCCCGAGCTCGTTCTCGTAGACTTCGAGGGGAAGGCGGACTGATGGAGGTCGTCCTCGCCGAGAAGTACGGTTTCTGTGCCGGCGTGCGGGTCGCGGACAAGCTCGTCCGGCTCGCCGCAAAGAAGGGCCAGAAGGGCGCGATCTTCGGGCAGGTCGTGCACAACGAGAGCGTCGAGAGCGAGATGGCCCGGCTCGGCTTCCCCACGGTTCACGACCTCGAAGCCGCGAAGGCGCACGAAGGGCGCATCGTCTTTTCGGCGCACGGCGTCGCGCCGTCGGTGCGCGCCGAGGCGGCGTCGCTCGGCCTTGCGACGATCGACACGACCTGCAAGTTCGTGACGGACATCCACAGGGAGATCGTACGGTCGCTCGAGGACGGCTGCTTCATCGCGATCCTCGGCCAGGCCGACCACCGGGAGGTCGTGGGGTACACGAAGGACCTCGACTCCGCGCGCTACCACGTCTTCTACAGGATCGAGGAGGTCACGTCCTTCGACTGGTCGCGCGTTTCGCGCGTGAAGATCGTCTTCCAGACGACGATCAACTCGGAGACGTTCGCGCCGCACGTGGAGGAGATCCGCCGGCGTGTGGCGGACACGCGCATCGCCGACACGATCTGCTACGCGACGAAGGAGAACCAGGACGCCCTGCGGGTCCTCTGCGCCGACCCCGCGATCGACGCGATCGTCGTCATCGGCGGAAAGAACAGCAAGAACACGAAAGAGCTCGCGCGGATCGCGCAGGCGAGAAAGCCGACGTTCCTGATCGGCACGGCCGCGGAGCTGGACGTCTCGAGGCTCTCCGGGATGAAGAAGATCGGCGTCTCGGCGGGCGCCTCGACGCCGGACTACGACGTCGCGGCCGTGGTCGCGAAACTCGAAGCGCTCTGACCGGCTTTGGCCGAAGCTCCCTAGGGAGCGAGGGTCGCTTCGGCGGGCACGGCTTGGGCGGCCTTCTCGAGCGCCTGCTCGAGGTCGGCCACGAGGTCGCGCACGTCCTCACAGCCGACGGAGAGACGGACGAGGTCGTCGGAGATCCCAGCGGCCTCGCGCTCTGACTTCGGCATGCCCGTGTGCGTCATCGAGGCCGGGTGCTCGATGAGCGTCTCGACCCCGCCGAGGCTCACGGCGAGCGTCGCGAGCCTCACGGAGTCGATGAGCGCCTTGCCCGCCTCGAGCCCGCCCTTCACGCCGAACGAGAAGACGGCGCCCGGCCCGGACATCTGGCGCACGGCGAGCGCGTGCTGCGGATGGCTCGGGAGGCCGGGATGAAGGACCCAGGCGACGCCGGGGTGCGCCTCGAGGAAACGGGCGATCTCGAGGGAATTCGCCTGGGCGCGCTCCATCCTCAGGCCGAGAGTCCTGACGCCCCTCAGGACGAGCCACGCCTGGTGCGGGTCCATCGTCCCGCCGAGGGCGCAATGGACCTTGCGAAGCCGCTCGAGAAGCGCGGGCGCGCCCACGACGATCGCGCCGCCGAGCACGTCCGTGTGGCCGTTGAGGTACTTCGTGAGGCTGTGGACGACGACGTCGGCTCCGAGCGCGAGCGGCTGCTGGAGGACCGGCGAGGCGAACGTGTTGTCCACGACGAGGAGCGCGCCGTGCCCGTGCGCGATGTTCGCGCAGGCGGCGAGGTCGGTGAGCTTCATCGTCGGGTTCGCGGGGGTCTCGACGTAGACCATCCTCGTCGAGGGCCGCATCGCGGCCGCGACGTTTTCCGGCTTCGACGAGTCGACCCACGTCGACTCCACGCCGAAACGCCGGTACTCGTTCTCGAGGACGAGGCGTGACGGCCCGTAGACGGAGTCGGTCCCGACGACGTGCGCGCCCTCGCCGAGGAACGTGACGTAGACGGTGTTGATGGCGGCCATGCCGGTCGCGGCGCCGAGCGCGCCGCAGCCGCCCTCGAGCGTCGCGAGGCACTCTTCGAGGGCCGCGACCGTCGGATTGCCGAGACGCGTGTACTTGTACCCCGGATCCTTCCCCTGGAAGCGTGCCGCGCCCTCGTCCGCGTCCTTGAACGCGAACGTCGAGGTCTGGTAGATCGGCGTCGAGACGGCGCCCGTGGCGGGATCGGGGTGCTGCCCCGCGTGGATGATCCGGGTGGCCGGGTGCATTCGTCGGACGTCGGTCATGACGCTTCCTTTCCATTCGCGAGCGCGGGCGCGGGCGACCGCCGCGCCCACTCGCCGGTCTCGTCGTCGAGCGCGTAGCCGTCCGCGAGCTCGCGGCCGCGGCGCGCGACGTGGTCGACCCCTTCGAGGAGGGCCTGGAACTCGTCCTCGCTCACGGTGGGCGCGAGGCTGATGCGCACCCAGCCCGGCTTGTCGCCGAGGTGCCCCTCGTCGAGCCGGTGGCGGATCGCCTTCGAGCGCGCCTCGTCGATGTCGAGCAGGAGGTGGCCGTACGGGCCGGCGCACATGCAGCCCGCGCGCACCTGGATTCCGAAGAAGTCGTTCAGGAGGCGGGCCGCGAGGTTGTGGTGGACGCTCGGGAAGATCACCGAGAGGACGCCGAGGCGCCGTGTCTCGAGGTTGCCGAGGACGACGAGGTCGTCGCGCCCGCTCCAGGCGCGGATCGCGCGGCCGAGATAGTCCTGCTCGACGCGCTCGGTTCGGGCGGCCCCGACGGCGGCCTTGAGGTCGAAGGCGAGGCCCGCCTGGATCGTCTGGACGATCGGCGGGGTCCCGCCGGTTTTGCGCGACTCGATCGCGCCGAGGTAGCGGTGATCCCAGGGAGACGTGTAGAGGACCGTCCCGCCGCCCGGCTCGCCCGGGACGCGATTCGTGAAGAGGCGCCGGTGCGCGACGAGGAGACCGGGCGTCCGCGGGCCGCCGAGGAACTTGTGGACGGAGAAGAACACGGCGTCGAGAGCGGCCGCCGGATCGCCCTCGGGATGCATGTCGACGTCCACGTACGGGCCGGCCGCCGCGAAGTCGAAGAACGCGAGCGCGCCGTGCCCGCGGAGGACGCGCGCGAGGCCGTGGACGTCGTTCAGGATCCCCGTCACGTTCGACGCCGCGCTGAACGTCCCGATCTTCCAGGGCCGGTGCGCGTACCGGGCGAGCTTGCGGTCGAGGTCCGCGAGGCTGATGCGCCCGTCCGGGTCGAAGTCCACGTAGACGGAGTCCCCGATCGTCTCGCGCCACGCGATGTCGTTCGAGTGGTGCTCCATGAGCGACCGGAAGATCACGGGCCTCCCTTCTCGGGGAATCCGGGCCGAAAGGCCGAAGCGCTCGTCGAGTTGGTCCGGGAGCCTGAGGCCGAGGACCTGGATCAGGCGGTTGATCGCTCCGGTCGAGCCCGAGCCGACGGGGATCACGACATCGTCCTTCGTCGCGCCGACGTATGCCCCGATCTTCCGGAGAGCCCCTTCGTACCGCTCCGTCATGAGGCGGCCCGTGAAGCTGCTCCGGGTGTGCGTGTTCGCCATGAAGGGGAGGACGCGCTCGTTCAGCTCGTCCTCGACGTCGCGGTGGAGGCGTCCGGACGCGATGAAATCGAAATAGCGGAGGGGCTGCTCGCCGAAGGGGCCCGGGATCGTCGCGTCCGCGCCCACGACGCCGCGACGGAGTCGGGAGAGGAACGCCTCCTCCTCGCCGGCCGAGGACGTGACGACGGGGCCCCGGGGCGCGGCGGACGCCGCGTCCACGAGCCGGGGCGGCCCGGGCGCGGCGTCGCTCAGCGGCGGCCGCCCCTGCGGGTGCGCCCGAGCATCGCGTCGGCCTTGTCACGGGCCCCGCGCTCGACGCCCTCGCACACGATCGAGCAGATCCTGAGAAGCGTCGGGTCCGCGATCCGGTAGACCGTCCGCGTGCCGTCCTTGCGGCGGTCCACGAGCGCCGACCCGTGCAGGACCGCGAGGTGCTTGCTCACGTTCGCCTGTGTGCCGCCGACCTCCTCGAGGATCTCGCCGACGGAAGCCTCGCTCCGGAACAGGCGCCTCAGGATCTTCAGGCGCATCGGCTCCGAGAGAGCGCGGAAGCGCATGGCGACCTCTTCGCAGGCCGCGTCCGTCAGCGGAAGAAACGCATTCATCGCCATATGATCATCATGGCGCCAGCACACGGACGGGTCAATG
>DATGDV010000147.1:0-4440 GCA_035310685.1 Thermoanaerobaculia bacterium | reverse complement strand
CACGGACGACCGAGACCGGCGGGAAGACTCTCGGACCGGCGGATCCGGAGAAGGGTCTGACGGCGTGAGCGGCATCGCCCAGAGGGAGCTCACATGCTCAAGAACCTGAAGATCGGCCAGCGTCTCGGACTCGCGTTCGGCCTCGTTCTGGTCCTGACGGCCGCCGTCGGCGTCATGGGATACCGCGGCGTGAGACACCTCGCCGACCTGACGCGCATCGTGCCGACGGTCAGTCCGGTCATCGAACAGTCCCAGCGGCTCCAGGTCTCGGTGCTCGAGCTCCGGCGGTTCGAGAAGGACCTGCTCCTGAACTTCGATTCCTCGGGCAGATCCTCGGACTACGCCAAGAAGTGGAAAGAGCAGATGCGCCTGGTCGGAGCGCGCCTGGACGAGCTCGAGAGAGCGCTTTCGGTCCAGAAGAGCATCAACCTCGAACGCGACAAGGACATGTTGAAGGGCATGCGCGAGGGAGCCGCGGCGTACGAAGCCGGCATTTCCGGATTCCTCGCGAAGATCAAGGAGAGCCCCCTTCGGTCGTCCCAGGAGGGAAACGCCGTCGTCGCGCCGTACAAGAGCGACGCCGACCGGCTCGAGATGACGGTGGCCGACCTCGCGCGCCTGTATTCCGAGGAGCTCGCCGGCCTCGAGAAGGACGTGAGCGCGGACGTCCGTCGCGTGACGCTCGGCGTCCTCGTCATGGTGATCCTCGCGGTCACCTTCAGCGTGATCATCGCGACCGTGTTCTCCCGGGCCGTCACGACACCCCTGAGGACGGCTGCCGCGGCCATCGGGCAGATCGCGCACGGCGATTTCCGCACGACGATCGAGGCCCGGGGGCGGGACGAGATCGGTCAGATGCTCCGGGGCATGCAGGAGATGTCCCGGGGGCTCTCGCAGATCATCTCCGAAGTGCGCGCCGGAGCCGACGCGCTGACGTCGGCCTCCGCGCAGCTCGCGGCCACGTCACAGACCGTTTCGCAGGGGACGAGCGAGCAGGCCTCGAGCGTCCAGGAGACGACGGCGAGTCTCGAGCAGATGACCGCCTCGATCACGCAGAACGCCGACAACAGCCGCCAGACGGAGGAGATGGCCCTCAAGGGAGCGCGCGACGCCGAGGCGAGCGAGAAAGCCGTGAAGGAGACGGCCACGGCGATGAACGACATCGCCCGGAAGGTCTCGATCGTCGAGGAGATCGCGTACCAGACGAACCTTCTCGCGCTCAATGCCGCGATCGAAGCGGCGCGGGCGGGGGAGCACGGCAAGGGCTTCGCGGTCGTGGCGGGCGAAGTGAGGAAGCTCGCCGAAAGGAGCCAGGCGGCCGCGAAGGAGATCAGCTCGCTCGCCGCCTCGAGCGTCAAGCTCGCGGAAACGGCAGGCTCGCTTCTGGGCCAGCTCACGCCCGCCATCCGGAAGACCGCCAACCTCGTGCAGGAGGTGACGGCCGCCTCGAACGAGCAGGCTTCGGGCGTCACGCAGATCACCAGGGCCATGGGCCAGGTCGAGCAGGTGACCCAGCGGAATGCGTCCGCCTCCGAGGAGCTGGCCTCGACCGCGGAGGAGGTCTCCTCCCAGGCGGAAGCGCTGAAGCAGACGATGGCGTTCTTCCACATCGACGCGCCGGAGTTCGAGGGGCGGCCCCTGATCCCGACGCTCGACGTGCGCCCGATTCCGGCGACGCGGGAAAAGAGACGTCTGTCCGGGACGCACGAAGCCAAGTCGCGGCTCGCAGAGTTCCGGCCGGCCGCCGGCCGCGCCAACTGAGGAGCCCGGGAGAGAACCTGCCGTGCGGACCCGGAATGCCCCTGCTCGGGAAGACTCTTCCGCGGCGTTCCCGTGGGATTCGACGATCGCGCCGATCGAGCCGCACGTCTTTCGCCGGTTTCAGGGCCTCATCCTCGGAGAATCGGGCATTCGGCTCGCCGACGTAAAGAAGGCGCTCCTCACGGGCCGCCTGAGCCGCCGGCTGCGGGAGCTCGGCGTGACGTCCTTCGGCGAGTACCTGCGACGCGTGGAGGCGGACGAGTCCGAGCGGGTCCGGATGCTCGATCTGATCACCACGAACGAGACCCGGTTCTTCCGGGAAAGCAGGCAGTTCGAGCTGCTGGATTCCGAGGTCCTGCCGCGGTGGGCCGCCGAGGCGGCCGAAGGGAAGCGGCCGCGCCGCCTCCGGGCGTGGAGCGCGGGCTGCTCGACGGGCGAGGAGCCCTACTCGCTCGCGATGCTCCTCCTCTCTCATTTCCCGGGAGAGTGGGACCTGGAGATTCTCGCGACCGATCTCTCGACGCGCGCGCTGGAGCGGGCCCGGGCGGCCGTCTGGCCCCTCTCGAAATCGAAAGAGATTCCTCCCGGCTTCCTCAAGGGCTACATGCTGCGCGGGACGGGGCCCGAGGACGGAAAGATGAAAGCCGGTCCCGAGGTCCGCGCGCTCGTCCGGTTCGAGCGTTTGAACCTGAACGACGCGACCTACGAGGTGCGCGGTCCCTTCGACCTGATCCTCTGCCGGAACGTCCTCATCTACTTCGATGCCGAGGGCAAGCGTCGTGTGATCGAGAGGCTTCTCTCTCACCTCGGGCCGGCCGGATACTTTTTCGTCGGGCACGCCGAGAGCCTGAACGGGATCACGGACCGCGTCCGCGCCGTGACGCCGTCCGTGTACACGACGGATCCCGCGCCGGCGCGCATGCGCGGCGTGCCGCCCGCGCGGGAAAGGCTCGGCGCGCGATGACGTCGGGGTTCGTTCCGCGGGCGACGGCGCCCGTCGGCAGGAGCTCCGGCCCTTCGCGGATTCTCGTCGTCGACGACTCGGCCGTGGTGCGCCAGGCGATGACCGCCGTCCTGACGAAGGGCGGCTTCACCGTCGAGGTCGCGGCCGATCCGCTGATCGCCCTCGAGAAGATGAAGAAGGCGAGACCCGACGTGATCGTTCTCGATCTCGAGATGCCGCGGATGGACGGCCTCACGTTCCTGCGGAAGCTGATGAGCGAGAACCCCATCCCGGTCGTGGCTTGCTCGGGACTCACGGGCGCGGGGACCGAGGCGGCGATGCGGGCTCTCGAGGAGGGCGCGGTCGAGATCATCACGAAGCCTCGAGTCGGAGTCCAAGGTTTTCTGATGGACTCGGCGTCCCAGCTCGTGGACGCGATCCTGGGTGCCGCGCGGGCGCGGCTTCGCACGCCACGGGTCCAGGCCGCCCAGCCGAGGCTCACCGCGGACGCGATGCTCCCTTCGCGCGTCGGACCTCTCGCCGTGACGACGGACCGTATCGTCGCGATCGGGGCATCGACCGGCGGCACGGAGGCGCTGCGCCGGCTGCTCCAGGATCTCCCGCCCGACAGCCCGGGCCTCGTGATCGTCCAGCACATGCCGGAGGTCTTCACGACGGCGTTCGCGAGGCGCCTGAACGAGACCTGCCGGATCGAGGTCCGCGAGGCCTCGGACGGCGACCACGTGGTCGCGGGTCGCGCCCTGATCGCGCCGGGGAACCGGCACACGCTTCTCAGGCGTTCGGGCGCGCGCTACGTCGTCGAGGTCGCGGACGGCCCGCTCGTCTCACGGCACCGGCCGAGCGTCGACGTGCTCTTCCGATCGGCGGCCCAGGCCGCGGGCGTGAACGCCGTCGGGGTGCTCCTCACCGGCATGGGCGATGACGGAGCCGAAGGGCTTCTCGAAATGAGGCGGGCCGGCGCGCGGACGCTCGTCCAGGACGAGGCAACGTGCGTCGTCTTCGGCATGCCGAAGGAGGCCATCGCGCGCGGAGCGGCGGACGAGGTCCTTCCCATCGGGCTCATTCCCGCGGCGATCGTGAAGGCCGCCCGGTCCGACGGCGAAGGAGCGAGAGCTCGCGAAGCACGGTTGAACGTGTAAAAAGCTCGCCCGCAGCCGGGCGTGCTCCTTGCAGCGCCCCGCCGTCAATGCGGATCACGGGTCCCTTTCTTGCCGCCTCACTTGCTATGGCCGCCCTGCTGGGAGCCTGCGATTCCGAATCACCCTCCGAGCCCAACGGTCGGGCCAGTCCCACGCCGACGGCCCGGGCCTTTGCAACCTTCCCGACGCTGCCACCGCTCGGCACGCCCGTGTCGTCGACCACACCCACTGTGACGGGGACGGTCCCCGCGACGTCCACGCCCGGTGTCGGGGGGACAGAGCAGCCGACGAGCGCTCCGACTTCGGCGACCTCGACGCCCGCGGCGACGCCCACGTCTTCCACTCCCGCCACGCCCACACCGTTTGCCGGCACGCCCACGGCGACGCCGTTCACGGGAGCCCCGACACCGACCGTGCTTGCGACGCCGACCCCGCTTCCGACGTTCCCGCCCACCCCCACCCTCCCACCGACGCCGACACTTCCGACGGCCCCGACGCTTCCGACCGCAGCTCCGACCTTCCCGCCTGCGCCTACTTTTCCGCCGACGCCCACACTTCCGTCGGCACCCACCCTCC
>DATGDV010000146.1:0-4450 GCA_035310685.1 Thermoanaerobaculia bacterium | reverse complement strand
AACCTCCTTCTGGCCTTCACGATGCTCTGGGCGTACTTCGCGGTTTCACAGCTCATCATCATCTGGTCGGGCAACCTGCCGGACGAGATCGGCTTCTTCCATGCCCGACTCAACCGCCAGTGGGGAGTCCTGTCGCTGTTCCTCGCCCTCTTTCAATTCGCCGTGCCTTTCGTCTTTCTCCTGTCCCGAGACTTCAAGCGCGACATCGGGAAGCTCGCGTGGGCCGCGGGCCTCCTTCTCTTCATGCGGTGGGTGGATCTCTTCTGGCTCTCTTCTCCCGCCTTTCATCCCGGCGGGCCGAGGCTCCACTGGCTGGACCTCACGACAGCCGTCGCACTCTCCGGCCTGTGGCTCGCGGCGTTCGCGCGCGAGCTCGGGACGCGCTCGCTCCTTCCGGCGAACGACCCGAACCTCGCCGTCGCGTTGGAGGTGCCCGCCCATGGCTGAGCGGCAGGCTTCCGGCGCTCCCGCGGCCGGCGGCGGACCCGTCGACCACGAGCTGAATTTCCGGGGCATCCTCGGCTTTGTCGGCGGGCTCGTGGCCGTGACGCTCGTCGTCATGGGCCTCATGTGGGGCATCGCGATCCTCCTCAAGGGCTCGCTTGCGCGAAAGGATCCCGCGCCGCCCGCGCTCGCCGAGGCCCGGGAGGCGCGCGTGCCCCCGGCCCCGAACCTGCAGCCGAATCCCGGGGCCGACCTCGCGACCTTCCGCGCGGCCGAGGACGCCGAGCTCGCGACCTGGGCCTGGGTCGACCGGGAGAAGACCGTCGCGCGCGTGCCGGTCGAACGCGCCCTGGAAATCGTCGCCGCGCGCGGCCTGGCCGCGCCGCCACCCATGCCGCCGCCCGCGCCGGCCACGGAGCCCGCGAAATGAAGCGGATTTTCTCCGTCTCCGCCCTCGCGCTCCTCGCGCTCCTCGTTCCCGCAGCGCACCTCGGCGCCTCGGGAGCTCCGGGCTCTCCGCCGCCGGAGGCTCCGCTGCCGCCGCCTCCCGTCAAGGACGTCGGCTTCGATCAGAGGCTCGGCGAAGCGATTCCGCTCGACCTCGTCTTCCGCGACGAGGCGGGAGAGAGCGTGAGGCTCTCGACGTTCTTCGGGAAGCGTCCCGTCGTCCTGTCTCTCGTCTACTTCACCTGCCCGATGCTCTGCGGCATGACGACCGACGGCCTCGTGCGCAGCGTGCGCGCCCTGAGCTTCGAGCCGGGGACCGATTACGAGATCCTTTCCCTGAGCTTCGACCCGCGCGACACCCCCGAGACGGCGTCGGAGAAGAAGCGCACGGTCATGGCGCAGTACGGGCGGAAGAGCGGGCCTGGAGGCTGGCATTTCCTGACGGGCGACGCCGCCTCGATCGCGGCGCTCACGAAGGCGGTCGGGTTCCGGTACGTGTGGGACGCCGAGCAGAAGCAGTTCGCCCACGCGACCGGCGTCACGGTTCTCACGCCGCAGGGCCGCATCGCGAAGGTCTTCTTCGGGATCGAGTACCCCGCCAAGGATCTCCGTCTCGCGCTCATCGAGGCGTCCGACGAGAAGATCGGCAACGTCGTCGACCAGCTCCTCCTCCTGTGCTTCCACTACGACCCGAAGGCGGGCCGGTACACGGCCACGGTGCGGAACCTCGTCCGGGCCGGCGGCGTGATCACGTTCGTCCTCCTCGCGGGCTTCGTCACGATCATGCTGCGGAAGGAGCGCGCCCGCTCACGGAGGGCGCCGCGATGATCCCGAGCTCCCCGCTCCTCCCCGATCAGGCCTCGGACGTCGCTAAGTCCGTCGACCACCTCATGCTCTTCGCCCTCTCGGGGCTCGTCTTCTTCTCGGCGCTCATCGCGACCCTCGTCCTCGTCTTCATGGTGAAGTACCGCCGCCGAAGCGACCACGAGGTCGGAATCGACATCTACGAAACGAACCCGAAGTCCCACGTCCTCGAGATCGTGTGGTCCGTCATCCCGCTCACGCTCCTGCTCATCCTGTTCGGCTGGGGCACGAAGGTCTTCTTCGACCAGAACCGCCCGCCCGCGGGGGCCGTGCAGTACTGGGTCACGGGACGCCAGTGGATGTGGAAGATCCAGCATCCCGACGGGCGCCGCGAGATCAACGAGCTCCACGTCCCGGTCGGCCGGGCCGTTCAGCTCCGGATGATCTCCGAGGACGTCATTCACGACTTCTTCGTGCCCGCGTTCCGCATCCACGTGGACGTCCTTCCCTCCCGGTACACGACGTACTGGTTCAAGGCGAACCGGACGGGCACGTTCCACCTCTTCTGCGGCCAGTACTGCGGCGTCGAGCACTCGCGGATGGTCGGCCACGTCATCGTGATGGAGCCTCGCGCCTACGAGGCGTGGCTGGCGGGCGAGAAGACGGGCCCGTCGTCCGTCGCCTCCGGCGAGGAGCTCTTCATCGCGAAGTCGTGCAACACCTGCCACCGGCCCGACAGCTCGGCGCGCGCGCCGATCCTCAACGGGGTCTTCGGAACGCAGGTTTCCCTGAACGACGGCACGAAGGTCCTCGCGAACGAGGACTACGTCCGCGAGTCGATCCTGAACCCCGCTGCGAAGGTCGTGGCCGGCTACCAGCCCGTCATGCCCACGTTCAGGGGGCAGGTCTCCGAGGAGGAGCTCATCCAGCTCGTCAACTACGTCAAGTCGCTCAAAGCCGCGGCGGCGACGGCGGCACAGGTGCAGAAATGACCCCGGCCACCAACCCCGACGGCAGCCCGCGCGTTCACTACCTCAACGCCGCCTACGGCCTGAAGTCGTGGCTCCTGACGAGAGACCACAAGAGAATCGCGCTTCTCTATCTCTTCTCCGTCACGTTCTTCTTCGCGCTCGGCGGGCTCATGGCGGTGCTCATCCGCATGGAGCTCGTGACGCCCGAAGGCGACTTCTTCCAGCCGGACATCTACAACCGCCTGTTCACGATGCACGGCGTGATCATGGTCTTCTTCTTCCTCATCCCGAGCATTCCGGCCGTCCTCGGGAACTTCCTGATTCCGCTCATGATCGGCGCGAAGGACCTCGCCTTCCCGCGCATCAACCTGTTTTCGTGGTACCTCTACACCATCGGCGGGGTCTTCACGGTGTGGGCGCTCCTGCACGGCGGCGTCGACACGGGGTGGACGTTCTACACGCCGCTCTCGACGAACTACGTGAACACGCCCGTCGTCACCGTGGGCCTCGGCGTCTTCATCGTCGGGTTCTCGTCGATTCTCACGGGGCTCAACTTCGTCGTCACGATCCACCGGATGCGCGCGCCGGGCATGACCTGGTTCCGGCTGCCGCTCTTCGTGTGGGGCCATTACGCGACGAGCCTCATCCAGATCCTCGGGACGCCCGTCATCGCGATCTCGATCCTGCTCATCGCGGCCGAGCGCACGCTTCACATCGGCATCTTCGATCCGAAGCTCGGCGGCGACCCGGTCCTCTTCGAGCACATGTTCTGGTTCTACTCGCACCCCGCCGTCTACATCATGGTTCTCCCGGCGATGGCCGTCGTGTCCGAGCTCGTGGCCACGTTCGCGCACAAGCCGATCTTCGGCTACAAGTTCGTCGCGTTCGCGTCGATCGGCATCGCGGTCCTGGGCTTCCTCGTGTGGGGCCACCACCTGTTCGTGGCGGGCCAGTCGATCTATGCGGGCGTCATCTTCTCGGTCTTTTCGATGCTCGTCGCGGTCCCCTCCGCCGTCAAGGTCTTCAACTGGACGGCGACTCTCTACAAGGGCTCGATCTCGTGGGACACGCCGATGCTCTACGCGCTCGGCTTCATCGGCCTCTTCACGATCGGCGGCCTCACGGGCGTCATGCTCGCGACGCTCGGCATCGACGCGCACGTGCACGACACGTACTTCGTCATCGCGCACTTCCACTACATCATGGTCGGCGGCGCGATCATGGGCTACCTCGGGGGCCTGCACTTCTGGTGGCCGAAGATCACCGGCCGCATGTACCCGGCGTTCTGGTCGAAGCTTTCGGCGCTCGTCGTCTTCATCGGCTTCAACGTCACGTTCTTCCCGCAGTTCATCCTGGGCTACCTCGGGATGCCGCGGCGCTACCACGCGTACCCGCCCGAGTTCCAGGTCCTGAACGTCATGTCGTCCGCGGGCGCGACGATCCTCGGCATCGGTTACCTCATGCCGCTCGTCTACTTCATCTGGTCGATGCGCTACGGCCCGAAGGCGCCGCCGAATCCCTGGGGGGCGACCGGCCTCGAGTGGCAGACGACGTCGCCCCCGCCCGTCGAGAACTTCGAGACACGGCCCGTCGTGACGGCTCCCCCGTACACCTATCCGGCGCGGACGCCTTCGACGGAGGTGGCCCTTGGCTCCTGACGCGCACGAGGCTCCGCTCGCTCTGGACGTGGCCGCGCAAGGCCATCCTGCGGGCCTTGCCCACCACTTCGACAGCCTCGAGCAGCAGAAGGACTCGGCGGTGCTCGGGATGTGGATCTTCCTCGT
>DATGDV010000145.1:0-3940 GCA_035310685.1 Thermoanaerobaculia bacterium | reverse complement strand
TCTCTCGAAGGATTGGACCGCTTCGACCGGGCGGCCGCTCTCCACGAAGAGCTCGGCCGCCAGGAGGAATTCCTGCGCGTTCCGGTACGCCTCGGCCGCGTCCCCCGGTTTTCCGGCGTTGCGGTAGGCGTCCGCCGCCCTCTTCCACAGCGCGGAGCGGACCGGGCCCTGGGGCGTTCCCTCGGCGAGCCGCCGGCATCCCTCCCCGAGGGCCGCGTGGTCGCCGAGCGCTTCGGCGATCTCGGCGAGGCGGTCCCAGCGGGATGCCGCCCGCGCCAGGTGCAGCGCCTTCTTGCCGAGCTCCTCGGCGAGGGCGGTTTCGCCGGCGGCTTCCCACGCGCGCGAAGCCTCCCACACGTAGCCGTCGCCGGCTTGCTCGTACAGGCGCGCCGCCTGGCGGGCTTTGCCGTCGCGCAGCTCGAGCGCGGCCAGCCGCGGCCAGGCCTTGGCTTTCTTGAACATCCGGCGCGCACGCCTCGAGTCGCCCGCCTTCAGGTACGCCTCGCCGGCGTGGACCCAGTCGCGGGAGTTGTGGAAGCCCTGGGCCGACGAGACTTCGGGATGGGCGGGCTGTCCGAGGCGGATCGCGTAGAGACAGACGAGAAGGCCCGCGATGTCGATCGCGTAGCGCAACGTGGCCGTGCGCCCCAGGAGCTGGAAGAAAGGAGACGCGGCCAGGTCACGCGCCCCCGCATCGAGCGCCGGCTGGCGAACGACGAGGGAGAGGACGTCGAGGATCTGATCGAGATGCGCCGTCACGAGGAAACCGACGCCGACCAGGAGGACGAAAATCGAGGAGCGGAGCCACTCGCCGATCGCGACTCCGCGCAGGTTCAGTGCCTTCACGATGAGCCGCCCGAGAATGAGGACGACGAGAACCGCCCCGATCTGAGGCGCGAAGTAAAAGCGCTCCGCCACGAGCCGGCGGGCGAGATCGCTCGTTTCCGTGTGGGTGCGCGCCCAGTCGACCGCGCGCACGAGACCGAACTGGGCCGCGAGCGCGAGAATCAACGTCGGGAGGTCGTCTTTCCAGCTTCTGGACGCCACGGGTGCACGATTATGAGCGATTCCCGGTCGCGCGTGCCGGAAGGCCGACCCCGGCCGCGGTACAGTCGCTTTCTCCATGCGGCCGCCTTTCCCGGTTCTCCTCCTCGCGGCTCTCGCGGCGGCCCTCCCCGCCGCGGGCCAGTCCTATTCGGACCCCGGCACGGGCTACGGGGTGGACGCCGGGTACGCGCGCGGCCGGGAGGCCGAGTCGGGCGGCGTCACGGGCGGCCTCCACGCACGGCTGCGCCTCACGGGCGGGATTGGCCTGGAGGTGTCGGCGGGATACCGGCGCGACTCGTTCGCGATGGACGGCGCTCGCGTCCTGACGGTCGACGAGATTCCGCTCGACGCGTCCCTCCTCCTCTTCTTCCCGAACGACGTGCGCGTCCAGCCCTATCTCCTCGCCGGCATCGGCTACACGTGGGCGAAACCGAGGGGCACGGGATCGAATGCCGGCACGTCCTACCGAGCCGAGAACCTGTTCGCGCTGCACGGCGGACTCGGGGTGGACGTGAGAACCAGCTTCCGGTCGTCGGTCTTTGTCGAAGGCCGCTGGGTCTTTCTCGACGTCGACGCAGTCAAGGCCCTCCCGGGCCAGCCGAAGTCCGACTACCTCCGTCTCGGGGCGGGCTTCAACCTCTACTTTTAGACGGCGTCCGCCCCGAGACCGGCCACGAGCCGTCCGAACGTTTCGGGGTCGATGTTGCCGCCGGACAGGACGACGCCCACGCGCTTGCCCCGGAGATTCGCGATGCGCCCGGAAAGGACGCCCGCGAGCGCCGCGGTCGCGCCCGGCTCGACGACGAGCTTCATGGTCGTGAAGAGCAGCGACATGGCGCGCCTGAGCTCGAGGTCGCTCACGGTGGCGACGCTCTCGACCAGCGCGTTGACGAGCGCGAACGTGTGGACCCCCGGCTTCGTCGTCTGAAGGCAGTCCGCGATCGTGTCGGGCACCGGGATGGAGACGGGCCGTCCTGCGGCAAGAGACCGCGCGAAATCGTCTCCCGCCTCGGGCTCGACACCGAAGGCGCGGACCGCCGGCCGGACAGCCTTCGCGGCGACCGCCACGCCGGAGAGGAGCCCGCCTCCTCCGAGAGGCGTGACGACGGCGTCGAGGTCCGGGACGTCCTCCAGCAGCTCGAGCCCGGCTGTCCCCTGCCCCGCGATGACGGCGACGTCGTCGAACGGGGGGACGAGGACCCGGGCCTCGTTCGCGACGATCTCGCCGGCGATCTTCTCGCGGCTCTCCTCGGCGCGATCGTAGAGGCGCACCTCCGCGCCGTACCCGCGCGTCGCGGCGAGTTTCAGGGCCGGGGCGTCGCGCGGCATGACGATGACGGCCGAGACGCCGAGCTCCCGGGCCGCGAGCGCGACGGCCTGCGCGTGGTTGCCGGAGGAGAACGCCACGACGCCGCGCTTCCTTTCCTCGGACGTCAGGAGAGAAAGTCGCGAGAACGCGCCGCGCGCCTTGAACGCGCCCACGCGCTGGAACGTCTCGCACTTGAAGAAGAGGCGGCAGCCCGCACGCGCGTCGAGCCGGCGCGAGGTCATCACCGGAGTGCGATGGACGTGAGTGGCGATTCGCGCGCGCGCGGTCTTCACGTCGTCGAGGGTCACGGGCAGCGTCATCTCGCCTTCTCCCTTTCGCGCGGGGCATCCTTCACGCCGCAAAGGCGATCCGCCTCGGAGGTCACGGCGTCGATCGCGGCGTCGAGGCGCGAGAGAAAGGAGTCTTCGCCCTCGCCCGGAGCGCGCTCGAGCGGCTCCCCGAAGACCACGACGCACCTCGAAAAAGGCATCGGCACGAGAAATCGGTCCCACGAATTCAGGAACTTCGGGCGGCTCGAGGACGACGAGGAAGGCACGATGAGCGCGCCCCCCTGCTCGGCGAGCGTGAGGATCCCGCGCTTGCACTTTCGCGCAGGGCCGCGCGGCCCATCCGGCGTGAGCGCGCTGCCGGGCGCTCCCTTCAGGGCCTCGAGGAACTCGATGACGGCGACGTCGCCGCCCCTGGAAGACGACCCCCTCGCTGCCTTGAAGCCCCAGAACCCGAGGAACGTCGCGATGATCTCTCCGTCCGCGCTCTTCGAGGCCATCGTGACGAAGCCCAGGCCTCGGTGAGCGAGGATTCCCCCGATCATTCGCTGGTGCCAGATCGCGTGGAGCGGTTTCTTCCCTCTCGCGCGGGTCGCCTGGCGGTGCTCCTCGCCGACGATCGAGAGGCGCAGAGTCAGGCGGTAGAGCACCACCCCGACGAACGCGAGGAAACCGAGAATGCGGGAGCGCACGTCGGGACCGATTATGCTGTCGCGATGCGCCTCGTCGCCGAGAACCTCTCGCGCTCCTTCGCGCGCCGTGCCTTCGGGCCGGTCTCGTTCCGGGTCGAGGCGGGGCGCGTCCTCGGCATCGCGGGAGAGAACGGGAGCGGAAAGACGACCTTGCTGAAGACCCTCGCGGGCCTGATTCGCCCGAGCGGCGGGCACGCGAAGATTTTCTTGGATGGTGAAGAGGCGCGGGATGGACACGAGCCGCGCGACGTTCCCTGGCGCATCGGGTGGGTTGCGCCGGATCTCGCCCTCTACGGGGAGCTGACGGCCGAGGAGAACCTGACGTTCTTCGAAAGGGTCCGCGGCATGGTGCCGGCTCCCGGCCGCGCGCGTGCGCTGCTCGAGAGAGTCGGCCTGCCGCTCGAATCCCATTCGAAGAAATCTCTTTCTTCTCTTTCCACGGGCCAGCGTCAGCGCGTCAAGCTCGCGTTCGCGACCCTGCACGAGCCGGGACTTCTCCTCCTCGACGAACCGGGCGCGAACCTGGACGAGGCGGGGCGGTCCATCGTCCAGAAGGTCGTCGCGGAGCAGCGGCTTCGCGGAATCACGGTGATCGCTTCGAACGA
>DATGDV010000144.1:0-4605 GCA_035310685.1 Thermoanaerobaculia bacterium | reverse complement strand
CGGACGATCCCGGCGGCGCTCAAACCGAGGCCCAGACCAGAGTGTTCTCAGAAGGTCTAAAGGTGATTCGCGCGGCGGGTCACCGGCCTTCGATGATTCACGTAGACAACAGCGCTGCGACGTTCTCTCGTCTGGTCAATTCACCTTCCAAGAAATCTCTCTTCGACGTCACTCATGTCCGCCCCGGCCTCGCCCTCTACGCTCGGGTCCCCGGTCTCCTTTCCGAAGCAAACATCTCTCTTTCCGACGTGATGTCATTCGTCTCCGTCGTCGACCAGGTGAAGACCGTCCCGCCCGGGACGCGCGTGGGCTACGGCGGGACGTTCGTCGCCGGGCGGACGACGACGCTCGCGATCGTCCCGGCTGGCTTCGCGGACGGCGTGCCACGGCACCTCTCCGGGCGCGGCCACGTGCTGATCGGAGGCCGCCGCTGCCCGATCGCCGGGCGCGTCTCGATGGACCTCACGGCCGTCGACGCCACGGACCTCGAGGCCCGTCCCTCGAGGGGCGCCGAAGTGGTCTTCTTCGGACGGCAGGGAGACGCGCGGCTCCCCGTCGACGAGGTGGCCGCGACCGCGGGAACGGTCTCCTGGGAGATCCTGTGCGGCGTCGGACCGCGCGTGCCACGTATCATCCGGTCAGGAGGCCGGATCGTGGCACGGGAGACGAAGTTCCTGTGAACG
Source organism: Thermoanaerobaculia bacterium (assembly GCA_035310685.1). Taxonomy (GTDB): domain Bacteria; phylum Acidobacteriota; class Thermoanaerobaculia; order UBA5066; family UBA5066; genus Fen-183. Next base: position 3,922 of record DATGDV010000144.1, on the reverse strand, counting down.
CTGTGCTCGAATTCCTCGGACGCGGCGTCCTGAGCGTCATGGAGGGAGTCGGACGCTTCTTCCAGCTGCTCGGAATGACGCTGCGCGGCCTCGTGGCGCCACCCTGGGCGCCGTCGGCGACCGCCCGGCAGGTCGTGCGCGTGGGCGTCGACTCCGTGCCGGTCGTGCTCCTGACCGCGTTCTTCACCGGGGGCGTCCTCGCCCTTCAGACGTTCAAGGGCTTCCAGCGCTTCCACGCCGAGGGCTACATCGGGTCGGTCGTGGCCCTGTCGATGTTGCGCGAGCTCGGACCCGTGCTGACCGGCCTCATGGTGACGGGGCGCGCGGGCAGCGCCATGGCCGCCGAGCTCGGCTCGATGCGCGTGACCGAGCAGATCGACGCGCTCGTCGCTCTCGCGACCGATCCCGTGCAGTACCTCTTCGTGCCGCGCGTCCTCGCGGGGATCATCGTGCTCCCGATGCTCGTCGTCCTCGCGGACGCGATCGGCATCGTCGGCGGGTACCTCGTCGCCGTGACGTACCTCGGCGCGAACCCGGTCGTCTACGTCAACAACACGTTTCAGTACCTCGACATGGAGGACCTGACGTCGGGCCTCATCAAGTCGGCGGTCTTCGGGCTCCTCCTGGCCCTCGTGGGATGCCAGTGCGGCTTCGACACGAAGGGCGGCGCGGAGGGCGTCGGCCGCTCGACGACGACCGCCGTCGTCATGGGTTCCCTCACGATCCTCATCGCCGACTTCTTCCTGACGAAGGTGCTCTTTTGAGCGCTCCGGCCGCCGCCCCCGCGATCCGTCTCAAGAAGGTTTCGAAGAGCTTCGGGGAGAAGAAGGTTCTCATCGGACTCGATCTCGAGGTCAAGAAGGGCGAGTCGCTCGTTCTCGTCGGGCAGTCGGGGATCGGCAAGAGCGTCCTCCTGAAGCACGTGATCGGCCTCCTGAAGCCCGATTCCGGCACGGTCGAGCTCGACGGAAAGGACCTGTGGGCCGTCTCTCCCCGCGAGCGCGACGAGCTGCGCCGCAAGTTCGGCATGTCGTTCCAAGAAGGGGCGCTCTTCGACTCGATGAGCGTCGGCGAGAACATCGCTTTTCCGCTCACGCGCCACACGAAGAAGTCGAAGAAAGAGATCGCCGACCGGGTGGCCGAATGCCTCGAGCTCGTGCGCCTGCCCGGCATCGAGGAGAAGCGCCCTTCCGAGCTGTCGGGCGGAATGAAACGCCGCGTGGGTTTCGCGCGCGCGATCGCCCTGCAGCCCGAGAACCTGCTCTTCGACGAGCCCACGACCGGCCTCGACCCGGTCACGACGGACGTCGTCGTGAAGGTCATCGAGGACATGCGCAAGCGCCTCAAGCCGGCGGCGATCACGATCACGCACGATCTCAAGGTCGCATTCGCGATCGCGGACCGCGTGGGGCTCCTCTCGGAAGGCAAGATCTACGTCGAAATGACGCCGAAGGAGTTCGAGCAATCGAAGGACAAGCGGGTCGCGGCCTTCGTGACGGGCAACAGCGAACTCGCCCCTCCCGAGGCCGAGCCGGAGCGGCGCGCCGAAAAGGGCCGCCCGGAAAAAACCGGCGAGGCGCACGTATGATGGGCGCGCCATGACGACCACCGCGAAAATCGGGGCCTTCTTCGTCGTCGTCCTGGTGGCCCTCGCGGTCCTCATCATGAAGATCGAGGACATCCACGTCGGGAAGAAGAAGCGCACGAACACGGCGGACGCCCACTTCAAGGACGTCGCGGGGCTCGACGACAAGTCGGCGGTGCGCCTCGCGGGGGTGCGGATCGGCAAGGTGGACAAGATCTCCCTGCGGCCGGACGGCACCGCGGTCGTGCACCTCGAGCTGGACCCGGGCATCGAGCTGCATCAGGGCGCGAGCGCCCAGATCCGGAGTCTCGGCCTCCTCGGCGACAAGTACGTCGAGCTCACGCCCGGCGATACGAACGGCCCGCGCCTGCCGAACGGCTCACTTCTCGAAGGAACCTCGGGCGCCGGCTTCGAGGACGTCACGAAACTCGCCACGGACATCGGAAAGGACCTCAAGGAGGTCTCGAGCGCTCTCGCGAACTCCCTGGGCGGGACGCGGGGCGAGGAGAGGATGAACCGGATCGTCGACAACCTCGGACGCCTCGCCGAGTCCATGCGCGAGCTCGCCGACGCGAACCGCGGCAACGTCGACGCCATCGTCGCGAACCTCCGGACGCTTTCGGCGCAGCTGGTGGAGACCGTCGCCCGCGTCGACCGGATGCTCGACGAGAACCGGGCCGGCGTGAAGTCGACCGTCTCGAACATGGACGACGTCACGGCGAAGCTCAAGACGACCGCCGACAGCCTGAACTCCATCACGGGCAAGATCGACACGGGGCAGGGCACGATCGGCAAGCTCCTGAATGACGACGAGACGCACAAGAACATCAACGACGCGCTCAAGTCGGTGAAGGAGGGCGTCGAGCAGCTCTCGGGAACCCTCGGGCGCATCAACCGCCTGCAGCTCGACATCGGATTCCGCACGGAATACTCGTCACGGCTCCGCGACGACAAGTACTACTTCACGCTCGACGCGATCCCACGCGAGGGGAAGTTCTACCGGCTCGAGATCGGCTCGCTCCCCCACGGCAAGCGTGAGGACATCCTCGAGTCCTCCACCGTCACGTTCCCCGACGGCAGCCAGCAGACGATCTCGACGACGGGGCAGCGGTACATCGACCAGTTCGTCCTGTCTCTGCAGCTCGGCTACAAGCTGAACAACACGATCCTGCGCGCGGGCATCATCGAATCGCGCGGCGGCGCCGCGGTCGAACAGACGTTCAAGGCCGACACGTTTCGCATCGCCGGAGAGATCTGGGACTTCACGAGACCGGAGCTGAACGGGCATCTCAAGCTCTACACCCGTTGGAACGCGAGCCCGAACCTCTACGTGACGGGCGGAGTGGACGACGTCCTGAATCCGGGTCTGAGATCGGCGTTCTTCGGCGCGGGCATCCGCTGGAAGGACGAGGACCTCAAGGCCCTGCTCGGCAGCATCCCGATCCCGACGAAATAGCCGTGGCCCGGAAAGCCGCGACGGTCTTCTCGTGCACGGCCTGCGGAGCTCAGAGCCCGCAGTGGATGGGCCGCTGCCCCGAGTGCGGCGCGTGGAGCACGCTCGTGGAGGAACGCGCGCCCGAGGCGCCGGCTCGCGGCCGAGCGGGCATCCCGTCCGGCTCGACGCCCGTTCGCCTCTCCGAGGTCGCCGCCGCGGCGGTCCCGCGCATCCCGACCGGCGTCGCCGACATGGATCGCGTCCTCGGAGGGGGCCTCGTCCCGGGCTCGGTCGTCCTCGTGGGCGGAGAGCCGGGCATCGGCAAGTCGACGCTTCTCCTGCAGGTCGCCGCGCGCCTCTCGGAACGCGTCGGCTCCGTGCTCTACGTCAGCGCGGAGGAGTCCGCGCGGCAGGTCAAGATGCGGGCCGACCGGCTCGGCGCCTCGGCGCCGGGACTGTTCCTGCTTCCCGAGACCTCGCTCGAGGCGGTTCTCGAAGCGGCGAAAGCGGGAGCGTTCGGCGCCGTCGTCGTGGACTCGATCCAGACGATCGCGTCCGCGGACGCGCTCGCGGCCGCGGGCTCGGTCACGCAGGTGCGCGCCTGCGCGGGCCGCCTCCTGGCGCTCGCGAAGACGACGGGCGTGCCGGTCTTCCTCATCGGCCACGTCACGAAGGACGGGACGCTCGCCGGCCCGAAGACGCTCGAGCACCTCGTGGACGCGGTCCTGTCGTTCGAAGGCGAGCGTTTCCACGCGCACCGCGTCGTCCGGGCGCTGAAGAACCGGTTCGGCCCCGTGCACGAGCTCGGGCTCTTCGAGATGACGGGAGCCGGCCTCGTCGAGGTCGCGAACCCGTCGGCCCTCTACCTCGGAAACGGCGCCGGCGGGAGGCCGGGCTCGGTC
>DATGDV010000143.1:0-11298 GCA_035310685.1 Thermoanaerobaculia bacterium | reverse complement strand
CTGCTGGCAGATGACGACGATGTCGCCGTTCGTGCCGAGCCGCGCGATGAAGTTGTTCGCCCTCGTCCTGCCGGCCCTGTAGCTGATCGCCGTCGACGAGCCGGTCGGAGCGCCCCCGGGGAAGATCGCGAGGGACCCGGCCGCTCCCGGGGCCACGACCGCGATGTTCATGTTCACGGACCGCGCGGTCGCGGGGATGCCGCACGTCCCGACGAGCGTGAACGTGCGTGACGCGCCGAACGAGAGGGCGGGCCCGCCGTAGGCTCCATTCGCGTTTCGCGTGTCCGCGACCCGGCACGGGGTGACGGGGTAGAAACGGGTTTGGGGAAGGCTCTGCGCCGCGAGTGGGGTGGAAAAGAGGAGCGCCAGAAGGAGAGAGCGCCTCGGGCAATGCTTCATCCTGTACTCCCGCGGGATTCCCGCACGTCGATTGTTTGCCGTTCACATTCGGCCGACAGGCCGGGCGAAAAAGGCTGGATCTCTTTGCCGAGTAGTGACTCAACCTATCGCGGCGAGCCACTCAATTGCAAGAGATTCTCAGGATCCTCGAACAAGAGACACATTCTCAGTAACTTGCGTGGGACTCCAGGCTGCCTTGGAGGCAGCCGGCCAGCGTCGCATCCGCCAGTCGACGCTCTACTCGTGCTCCGACGGCTGGCCGGCTAGACCTGTTTTTCCGCTCCCCTGTACCAGTCGATCGTTCGGCGGAGGCCCGCGGTCAGCGAGACCCGCGAGCGCCAGCCGAAGAGCTGCTCGGCCCGGGTCACGTCGAGCTTTCTCCGCGGCTGTCCGTTCGGCTGGGAGGTGTCCCAGCGGATCGCGCCCCCGAATCCGGTTTCCCGCGCGATGAGCGCCGCGAGATCCTTGATCGAGATCTCCTGACCGGAGCCGAGGTTCACGGGATCGGGGCCCTCGTACCGCTCTGCGGCCGCGAGAATCCCCTCGGCGGCATCCTCCACGTAGAGGAACTCGCGCGTGGGCGATCCGTCGCCCCACAGGACGACCTCGTGGGCGCCGCTCTCGTGCGCCTCGAGGAACTTGCGGATCATCGCGGGAATCACGTGCGACCTCTCGGGGTCGAAATGGTCTCCGGGCCCGTACAGGTTCACGGGAAGAAGGTAGATGCCCGGAAACCCGTATTCCTCGCGGTACGCCTTGAGCTGGACGAGGAGCATCTTTTTCGCGAGGCCGTACGGGGCGTTGGTCTCCTCCGGATAGCCGTTCCAAAGGTCCTCTTCCTTGAACGGCACCGGCGTGAGCTTGGGATACGCGCAGATCGTTCCGAGGCAGACGAATTTTCCGATCCCCGCGCGGCGCGCTTCCTCGATGAGCTGGACGCCCATGATCGCGTTCTCGAAGAAGAAGAGGCCCGGGTGCCTGCGGTTCGCGCCGATGCCGCCGACGACCGCGGCCAGGTGGACGATGAAGTCCGGCTTCTCGCGCGCGAGATACGCGCGCACGGCGTCGCGCTCGCGCAAGTCGAGCTGTACGGAACGCGGCGCGAGGAGCGCCGCCGGACCGCGCGCTTCCAGCGCATGAACGAGCGAACGCCCGAGAAAGCCGCCCCCCCCGGTGACGAGAACGCGCCGGCTTTCCCAGAATTCCACGCGGAAAGTGTAACCGCACGTGATCTCCTGCACGCCCGCCGCGTCCAACCGGCGTGAGACACTGCGCGCCGCCGCCACTTCGGGGTGACGTTCGCGACAATCGGAAGGCCACCACGCGCCGCAGGGGTCGACCGAGTTCAGAGAGGATCCGATGCCCATCGTTCACAAGGCTCGACCGGTGGTCCCGTGTCGTTTCGGCTTTCTCGCCGGCTTCGCGGCGATCGCCGCGGGAGCAGCCATCGGCGACGTCGTCATTCCCTCGTCGGCGTTCTCGTCGGGAAGGAACGGCGCGGAGTTCCATTCAGACGTCCGCGTCTTCAACCCGACGGATTCGCCGATCAACTTCACTCCGATCTTCTACCGCTCGGACGCGGCCGGAAACGTCGTCAACACGGTGCAGATGCCGGTCGTCACGATCGGACCGCGCCAGCAGCTCGCGTACGACAACGCCCTCCAGAGCCTCTTCGGCCAGTCGCTCGGCGTCTTCGGGCCCATCCGGCTCGAGACGACCGGCGAGCTCGTGGTCTCATCGGGCGTGAACAACGTGAACGGCTGCGGCAACGGCTCCGTTTCCGGCCAGTGGCTGCCGGGAATCGGCACGAACGCGGCCCTGAAAGCGGGCACGCTCGTCCAGCTCGCCGCGAGCGCGAGCGCAGCGACCGGCTACCGCAGCAATCTCGACTTCATGAACGCCGGGGGGACCGCCGCGAACGTCGCAGTGAAGATCCGGAAGGGCGACGGGACTCAGCTCTCCAGCGGCACGATCTCCGTCGGCGCGAACGGGCTCGTGCAGAAGGCTCTCGACGACGGCGGCACGTTCCCGGGCGTCGCGGGCACGACCGACACGAATCTCTGGGCGGAGTTCACGAGCGACCAGCCCGTGCTCGTCTTCGCTTCCGTCATCAACAACGCATCCGGCGATCCCTTCGCGATCGTCATGACGGCCGAGCCGAACGTCTCGTCGTCGGCACCCGTCGCGTCGTACACCGTCTCCGCCGGTCCATCAGCCGGCCAACCCGTCACGTTCACGGACACGTCGACGAACTCCCCGGTCAACCGCTTCTGGACGTTCGGCGACGGATCGGTCGGCTCGACGACGACCGGCTCCACGACGCACACGTACCCGGCGGCCGGCACGTACCACACGGCGCTCTTCGTCGACAACGCGAACGGCTCGAGCTACGCGACCAGGGACGTAGTCGTGGGGACCGCAGCACCGATTACCGTCACGATCTCGGCGACGACGATGAACAATTCGAAGTGGACGTTCGTCTGCCAGACGGGCCCGTGCAGCGGTGCCGGGAACAACAATGTGAACCTGAAGGTCGGGCAGCCCTACACGATCACGTGGTCCACGCCGCAGAGCGAAGGCAAGACGCACGGAATCGGCGGACTCGCGCTCCTCGGGATCACGCAATGCAACCTCATCACGGCCAATCTCCCTTGTACCGTCAATCTCACGCCTACCGTTAACATGCTCGCGGGATCCCCCTACACCTACAACTGCACGCAGACGACCTGCGCGCCGGACCTGGCGATTCACAACGGCATGACGGGCACGATCACGATCGTGCCCTGAGCCCGGCTGGGCGCACACTCTTCCCCTTCTGAGGAGTCCCCCTCCTTATTTCTCTCTCTCCTCCCAGCGGCATTCGCTCGGCTTCTTGTCGTTTCGCAGGCCCAGGAACGCCGGCTGCCGCAGCTTCTCGTCGGCCGTCCACTCCGCGTAGACGACCTGCGCGACGAGCTTCGGCGCGACCCACCTCGCGTCCTACACCTCGCGGGGGACGGCCGCGAAGGGACAGGTGTCCCGCTGGAGGGGCTGGAGCTTTTCGAGAAGATCGAGAAGCGTTTCGTCCGAGAAGCCCGTCCCGACCGCGCCGCAAAACCGCAGCTTCTTCCCCTCGTAGAGCCCGACGAGGAGCGCCCCGAAGTGCAGGCGCGTGCCGCGCGGCAGCGTGAATCCGCCGATCACGAACTCGGATTCCTTCCGCGCCTTGACTTTCAGCCAGCGGAGCGACCGCCGGCCCGACTCGTACCGAGAGGCGAGATCCTTGCCGATGATCCCTTCCCAGCCTTCCGCGCGCGCGCGCGCGAACGCCTTCTCGCCATCCGCGCCCAGGAGCTCGGAGAGGACGAGCGGCTTTCTGGGACGGCGGCCGACGATCGCTTCGAGAGCGGCGCGTCTCTCGGCGAGCGGGCGCGAGACGAGGTCCGCCGCGCCCTTCTCGAGACAGTCGAAAAGAATGAGGCTCGCAGGCAACGCGCCCGGCTCCCCCCGCTTCTGGAGAAGCGAGAACCGCGGGACGCCGTCCTTCCCGAACACGACGAGCTCGCCATCCACGACGAAGTCGCCATCCGGAAGCGCCGAGAGAGCGGCGACGACGGCCGGCTCGCCCCCGGTGAGATCCAGGCCGTTGCGCGAGAAGAGCGTCACGCGGCCCCCGCGCCGGCGCGCGAGAACGCGCCAGCCGTCGTATTTCGGCTCGAACACCCAGCCCGGACGCGAGAACGGAGCGTCCACACGCGTCGCGAGCATCGGGGCGGGCGCGGTCATGGGCGTGGCGCGGGTCCTCGCTCGAGGGGCCGTTCCCGCTCCGCTCACGCGCTCCCCGGACCGGCCCTCTTTCATGCGCAGAAAATTCTATCGTCTCCCGTGCGAGCACGCCGTCCTCCGTGATCGCCGCGGCGCGTTTGTCTCCCGACGGGTCCGCGAGAAACGCCGTGACGGCCGCCGCGTCGGGGATGCGAGCCTCCCGAGCTGAGAATCGGACGCAGTCTTCGGGAAGAAGGATTACCGCGGTCGCACGAAGAGGCGCTTGAAGTTGTACCCTACGCACCAGACGGCCTCGCCGGCGCGAACGAATGAACCTGGAACGCCTTCGCCAACGCTTTTTCGAGGGACTGACGCGCTACCGATGGCAGGAAACCGTCGGCCGCGGCGGCATGGGGATCGTCTTCAAGGCTCAGGATCTCGACCTCGACGACGTCGTCGCCATCAAGGTCCTGTCGCCCGACTGGGAGACGGACGACCAGCAGCTCCTTCAACGCTTCAAGCGCGAGATCAACCTCAACCGGAAGATCAAGCACCCGAACGTGGCGCGCATCCACGACTTCGGAATGAGCGGAGACTTTCCCTACATCACGATGGAGTACGTCCCGGGCAAGGACCTGAGGACCATCATCCAGCTCGAGGGGAAGCTGCCGCAGGCGCGCGCGATCTCGATCCTCCGGCAGATCGCTCTCGGGACCGAAGCGGCGCACAAGCTCGGGATCATCCACCGCGACCTGAAGTCGCAGAACGTCATGGTCGAGGAGAGCGGGGCCGTCGCCATCCTCGACTTCGGCCTCGCGCGCGGCAAGACGACCGAACAGCTCACGCTCGACAGCGTGATGGTGGGGACACCCCACTACATGTCGCCCGAGCAGGCGCTCGGACGCCCGACGGACGCGCGAAGCGACGTCTACTCCATCGGCGTCATGGCGTACGAAATCCTGACGGGCAAGGTCCCCTTCGACGGCGAGTCGCCGCTCGTGATCGCGATGAAGCACGTCTCGGAGCCCCCGCCGAACGATCTGCGCAACGCGGCGGGCGTCGCGCCCGAGCTCATCGAGATCACCTACAAGGCCCTCGCGAAGGAACCGTCCTCCCGGTTCCCGTCCGCGGCCGATCTCGAGGCGGAGCTCGCGATGCTGCGTCCCTTCGAATCCGGCGTCGTGTCGACCGTATCGCCGGCCCACCCGTCCATTCCCGCCATCTCGTTTCCGAGTGCTCCGGGGATGCCGATCGAAACGCCCGCGAGCCGGGGAACCCCCGTCGCTCCCCTGCCGACGCCCGCCGCACCGCCGTCCGCCGCACAAGCTCCATCGGGGGCAACCCCCGTCGAGGCGAAGCACCGCCCGCCCGTCATTCTCCTCGTCGAAGGCGACGCGAAGGAGCGCAAGCGACTCGCGGACGTGCTCGGCCGCCACGGCTGCCGCACGCTCGAGGCCAAGGACGGTCCGGAGGCGCTCGAGCGGCTGCTCAAGGACACCGTCGACCTCGTCCTCATGGACATCTCGCTTCCGGGGATGGACGGCTTCGACGTCACGCGCGTGATCAAGGCGCAGCCCGCGACGATCGCGCTGCCCGTCGTCCTGACCTCGTCGCGCCTCGACCGCAGCCACTTCGCGTTCGCGATCCAGACGGGAGCGACCGACGTCATGGCCAAGCCGCTGCAGTCCGAAGCCGTCGTCGGGCGCCTCTGGCACATCCTGACGCATCATGGCTTCCAGCCGCCCGCAGGCAACGAGCCGGTGCTCGCCGCGATGAAGAAGATGCTTCCGTCCGCGATGACGCCGCCGTCGGGCCCGGGCAAGAGCGGCCGCTGAGCGCCGCCTCCTAGAAGAGCGGCTTGAGATCGGCGAGCCGCGTCACGAAAACCACGGGCTCGGGCGCTCCCTTGCCGTGGCGGTCGAAGAAGATCGGGAACCAGCCTGCCTCCTTCGCTCCCACGACGTCCGTCGCGAAGGAATCGCCCACGTAGACCCGGCGCCGCGCCTCCCGGCCGGCCGCCTGCCAGGCGGCGTCGAAGATGGCCCGCGACGGCTTCATGGCCCCGACGTCCTCCGACAGGATGACGTGCTCCGCCCAGCGATCGAGCCCGAACCGCGCGATCTTCGCCCGCTGAGTCTGGCGAAAGCCGTTCGACAGGATGCCCACGACGCCCAGCCCCGCCGCGTGTTGGAGCACGTCCTCGGCGCCTTCGATCAGCCGCCAGTGGCGGTGGTAGGCGTCGATGTAGAAGGCGCTCACCGTGGCGCCTCCCTGGACGTCGAGTCCGAGATCGGCGAGCGGCAGCGAGAAGCGCCGTTTCGCGAGCGTCGGCCGGTCGATCTCGCCCTTGCCGTACTCGTTCCAGAGCCGGACGTTGTTGCGGCGGTACGCGGCGAGCCAGTCGTCGAAGGCCACGCCCGAGAAGAGAGAGGCATGCGACGCGTGCGTCTCGCGGTGAGCATCTTCCTCGGCGGCGTGGTGGTCGACGAGCGTGTCATCGAGGTCGAAGAAGAAGAGGGGCTTCACCCAGACACCACACTGCCGGGGGGACCGGGGGGCCGCGAATAGCGCCCCCCGGAGAGCTCGAAGAAGAAGAGAGGCTTCACCCGCACACCACTCCAGGACCCATCTTCACGGCTGGACTCCCGGAAGGCTGAAGGGCCCGTAGGTCGCGAGGACGAACACGGCCGCGCTCAGGAGCGCGATCAGATACGTGACCCGGTCCCGCGTCGCGAAGAGCACCGGGTCCTCGTCCATTTCGCCGCGGTTGACGAGCACCCAGATGCGGCTGATCCAGTAGAGGAACACGGGTACGAGGAGCCAGAGCCACGCGGGACTCACGTAGAAGCGCCTCACGGTGTCGCTCTGCAGGTAGAGCGCGAGCACGATCGCGGCCAGGTACCCGCTCGTGATGCCGCAGGTCTGCACGACGACCTGGTCCCACGTGAAGTACGCGCGACCGTGAGCTTCGGTCACCTCGGATTTCTTCAGCCGGACGAGCTCGGAGGCCCGTTTGCAGAACGCGAGGCTCAGGAACGTGAAGACGGAGAACGCCAGGAACCACGGCGAGAGGAGAAGACCGGTTGCGGCGCCTCCGAGCAGGACGCGGAGGGTGTAGAGGAACGACAGCGTGAAGACGTCGAGGAGTACCCGCCGCTTCAGCGTCAGGGAATAGGCGGTCGTCGCGACGAGGTAGACGACGATGAGCTTCACCGCGTCCGCCGGAAGCCGCATCGAGATCGCGAAACCCGCCGCGATCAGGACCAGCGACAGGACGGCGGCGTAGGGGATCGCCAGGCTGCCGTTGGCGATCGGCCGGCCCTGCTTTTTCGGGTGCCTCCGGTCGGAATCCAGGTCCAGGAGATCGTTGAGGAGGTAGATGCCCGAGGCGCAGAGGGAGATGGCCGCGAATGCGAGAGCTCCGGCCGCGAGGACGCCCCGGTCCTGAATCTTGTGCGCGGTGATGATCGGGATGAAGACGAGAAGGTTCTTCACCCACTGCCGCATCCGGATGGCCTCGACGAGGGTCTTCGCGGTCACGGGGGCGGACGGAAACGACTCCACGAGATTCCCATCCTGCCTCAGGCCGTTCTCGATCGCGCGCGGCGCGTTGACGGCGATGGCGCGTCGCGCTTTCTTCCAGACGGGGACGTCCGACGGGCCGTTTCCCGCGTAATCGAATCCGCGGTCGCCGAACCGTTCCACGAGCGCGCGCGCCTTGGTCTCGCCCTCGAGGTTCGTGGACCCGTCGCTCCCCATCACCTCGTCGAAGAGCTCGAGGTGTGCGGCCACCTGCTCGGCCCATCCGAGATCGGAAGCCGTGACGAGGACGAGGCGCCGCCCTCGGCTCCTCTCCCCGCGCAGGAACTCGATGACGCGCGCGTCGTATGGAAGCGAGGCCGGTTCGAGCGCTACCCGGCTCGCGACCTCTCTCTTGAAGCCCGCCCTCCCCCTCGAGAGCCAGAAGGGGGCCTGGATCAGGGCGAGGACTCCTCCTTTCGGAAGCCGCGCGAGCCCTTCGTAGAGGAGATCGCTCCGGATCAGGGTCCCGTCGAGATCGACACAAAGGGGGACGCCGGCACTCGAGGAGTCCTCGGGCTCCTGGCCTTCCGTCACGCCGACTCCTCCCGAACGAAACCTCAAGCGAAGATTCTAATGCCTGACGCGCATGCGGCACTCGCCGGCGGCGCTAGACTGCGCGCTCTGGCGATCGCGGCGGGATCACGGCTAGGACCCTACGAGGTGCTCTCCGCGCTCGGCGCGGGCGGGATGGGAGAGGTTTATCGGGCCCGTGACGCGCGACTTGCGAGAGATGTCGCGATAAAGGTTCTGCCTGAGGATTTCCTGGAAGGGGAAGTGAACAAGGCGCGCTTCGAGCGGGAAGCGAAGCTGCTGGCCTCGCTGAACCATCCGAACATTGCGGCAGTCTTCTCGTTCGAAGAAATCCCCGGTTCCCTCTCTCCATCGTCCTCGTCAGCGACCCGCCACATCCTCATCATGGAGCTCCTCGAAGGCGAGACGCTCCGGCAGGCGATCGCCGCCGGAAAGCTCCCGCTGCGCAAAGCGGTCGACTGGGCGATCCAGATCGCGCGCGGACTCTCGGCCGCCCACGAGAAGGGCGTCGTCCACCGGGACCTGAAGCCCGAGAACCTCTTCGTCACGAGAGACGGGCGCGTCAAGATCCTCGACTTCGGCCTCGCGAAGCTCGCCGAGGATGCGTCCGCGGGCTCCGGCTCGAACCTGCCGACGGCCGCGCGCGGCACGGAGCCGGGCGTCGTCCTCGGGACGATGGGCTACATGGCACCCGAACAGGTGCGCGGGAAGCCCGCCGACGCGCGGAGCGACCTCTTCGCCTTTGGCGCCGTGCTCTACGAGATGCTCTCGGGCAAGAAGGCCTTCTCGGGCGATTCCGGCGCCGACGTCATCACGGCGATCCTCCGCGAAGAGCCCGCCGACCTCTCGGTCACGAACCAGAGCGTCCCGCCGGGCCTCGAGCGCATCGTCCGCCGCTGCCTCGAGAAGGCCCCGGAGCAGCGTTTCCAGTCAGCGGGAGACCTCGCCTTCGCGCTCGAGAGCCTGTCGACGGATTCCGCGGCGCGACCGGCGGCCACGGACGTCGGGCCGTCGCGCGGAGTGAGGCGACGTGCGCCGCTCCTTGCCGCCGCGGCCGCCCTCCTTCTCGGGGGCTTTCTCACGGGCCGAGTCGGGCGGAAGTCCGCTCCGGCGCCGACGCTCCTTTTCGAGCGCCTTTCCTCGGACCCGGGCATCGAGCGGTCGCCCGCGCTCTCGTCTGACGGCGAGAACGTTGCCTACGTGAAGGCCGTCGGGGGATACAGACATGTCTTCGTCCAGCGCGTCGGGAGCGACAAGCCGATCGATCTCTCGGCCGACTCGCCGGACGACGACCGGTTCGACCCCGCCTTCTCTCCGGACGGATCGCTCATCGCCTTCCGTTCCGGCCGGACCGGAGGGGGCATCTTCGTCATGGGACCGGTCGGCGAGTCGGTGCGGCGCGTGACCGACGAAGGGTACGGTCCCGCCTTCACGCCGGACGGCAGGGAGATCGTCTACGCGGAGGAAGCGGCGCTCTCGCCGCTCGCGCGCGGCCGGCGTAGCCACATCTGGACGGTCGAGCTCGCGACCGGGAAGAAGCGGATGCTCTACGGCCCCGACGCGGTCGAGCCCGCCGTGTCGCCGCACGGCAAACGGGTGGCGTTCTGGGGGCTCGTCGGCGACACGGCACAGCGCGACGTGTGGACCGTGCCGCTCGCCGGCCTCAAGGAGGGCGAGAAGCCTGTCCCGGTGACGAACGACGCGGCCGTGGACTTCAGCCCTTTCTGGTCCGCAGACGGGTCGACCCTCTATTTCGGGAGCGACCGGGGCGGGAGCTTCAACCTCTGGCGCATCCCGATCGACGAAGCCTCGGGCGTCCCGCGCGGCGCGCCCGAGCCCGTCACGGTGCCCATCACGTGGGCCGGGACGTTCCCGGGCTCCTTCCGCGGCTCGCGCAACGGCAAGCGGATCGCCTTCACCGCGCCCGCCGAGCTCATGACGATCGAGAAGCTCGCGCTCGAGCCGGGCACGCTCAACCCGTCCGGGCCGCCCGTCGTCGTGAGGCGCAGCTCGACGGCCTTCGAGGACCTCGAGATCTCCCCGGACGGAGCGACGCTGGCGACGCGCACGGTGGGTCGCGTCGAAGACCTCTGCCTCGTCTCGACGGACGGCCAGAAGCTCCGCCGCCTCACGCACGACGAGTTCCGCAATCGCGGGCCCGCCTTCACGGCGGACGGCACGCGACTCGTCTTCTACTCCAGCCGCGACGGGGACTACGGCGCCTATTCGATCGCGACAGACGGCAGCGGCCTCGCACGGCTCACGCCTCCCAAGTCGCCGTTCTATCTGTATCCTGCGCTTTCCTCGGACGGGCGGTTCTTCGCGGCGTCTTCGTTCGACGCACGCGTCGCGGTCTTCCCGCTCGTCGCCGGCGCCGGAGGCTCACTCGCCGTCGGCACGCCCGTCTCCGAGTTCGAGTCCCGCTGGCCGTGGAGCTTCTCGCGCGACGGCGTGCGCCTCCTCGTCGCGGGCCCTGGTGGGGATCTTTTACTCGAGGCACTCGTCTGCACGCCCGCGAAGAAGACGTGCGAGGACCTCGGTGTCCGCGCGTACGCCGGCCAGATCGCGCCGGACGGGCGGAAGGCCGTCTTTTCGACAGCCGACGGGATCCGGATCCTCGACCTCGCCAGCCGGCAATCGCGCCTCATCCTCCCGGCTCCGGAAGGCACCCTTCAGCGCATCGCGCTCTCCCACGACGGACGCGCGCTCTACTTCCTGAGAAACGTCACCGAGAGCGACATCTGGGTGGGCACGTTCCGGTGACGCTCGCCGCCGGCACCCGCCTCGGCTCGTACGAGATCCTCGCACCGCTCGGCGCGGGCGGGATGGGCGAGGTCTATCGGGCCCGTGACGCCCGACTTGCGAGAGATGTCGCGATAAAGGTCCTTCCGGAGGATTTCCTGGAAGGGGAAGAGAGCAAGGTGCGCTTCCAGCGGGAAGCGAAGTTGCTGGCCTCGCTGAAGCACCCCAACATCGCGGCGGTCTTCTCATTCGAAGAAATCCCCGGTTCTTCCTCTTCCCCCTCCTCTTCCTCTTCGCCTT
>DATGDV010000142.1:0-7700 GCA_035310685.1 Thermoanaerobaculia bacterium | reverse complement strand
GCTCGTCCGAGGAGGGCCAGAGGCCGCCGAAGACGGACGGGAAGTCGGGGATCGCGAGGCCTGCTCCCGTGTGCCGCATGACGGCGCCGAGGACGATCTGGACGTAGATCGCGGCGGTGGCGATCAGGGTCCATTGGAACGCCGATTTCTGATATGCGGCGGCTGCTGATGCAGCCGCCGATAGATGAAAATCTTCTTCCCGAATGGTCGATGTCAAGGGCGCGCCTTGCGCGCCGCGGAGCGGTCGAGGACCCTTGACATCGGCCATTCGGGGGAATACGCCCGTAAGGTCGTTCCACGTCTTCGAGCACATGAGCGCGACGACGGCCGTGAGGGCGAAGACGATCTCGGCGAGAGCGGCGTGCGCGGAGGAGACGGCCGGCGGCAGAAGAAGGAGAACCGTGAGTCCCCCGAGGACGGCCTGCGCCAAGATCGCCGCAAAGGCAGCCACGCCGAGGAGCCTGACGACCTTCCTCCTTTCTAAGAAAAACAACATTGCCATCTCGAGGCCCACCAATGTCGAGACGGCCGCCGCCACGAGCCTGTGTCCGTGCTCGTACAGGATTCCGCCGACCATCGGCGGCATGACCTTGCCGTAAGAGAGCGGCCAGTCCGGGACGGCGAGGCCCGACTCGGTGGAGGTGACGAGCGCGCCCGCCACGAGGAGCACGAAGACTCCGAGCGCGACGACTCGCGTCGCGACCCTCAGGATCCCGGCGTTCCGCGCCGCGCGCGCGTCTTGATCCTTCGTCAGGCTCCGGCCTTGAACGTGAAGGCGAGCGGCTTGGACTCCGTCGCGCCGACCGTGACCTGCTGCGTCTGGGTGCCGAGCTTCTCGTGCCACGCCTCGATCGTGTACGTGCCGGCCGGCAGATTCTTGATCGCGTACGTGCCGTCCGCGGCCGTCACCGCGAAGAACGGGTGCGCGACGACGCCGCAATACGCGGACATCCAGCCATGGACGTCGCACTTGATGTGGATCATGACCTCGGGCTTGTCGAACTTCTTCGTGTACTTCATCCCTTTGACGGGCATCCCGAGGTTGAAGGACTCGTTCTTCTCCGGGAGGGAATGGATGTTGTGGAGCGTGTCGTCGCTGTTCAGGATGTCGAGGCTCTGTCCCGCGACCATGCCGAAGACGTGAGGATGGTAGGTGCAGCCCTTCTGGTCGATGACGGCCGCGGTCGCGGGAGGCGGGTACGTTCCGGAGATGCCCGACTTCACGTACACGAAGACGTTCGCGAGGCCCTTGTCGGGCCCGACGACGATGACTTCCTTCGACACGTCGCCCGGGTGCGTCTTCGCGCAGAAGGCGTCGGCCGACATCTTGAATTTCTCGGCGGGCGGCACCGCCCCCTCGAAAACGATCTTGCCCGCGACCGAGGCGGAGCCCGTGGCGCCCGCAGCGGGGCCGGCGGCGGAAGCCGGGGCCGCGGGGGCGGCGGCGCCCTCCGTCGCGGCACCCCTCGCACGCGCGGACTTGGGCTGGTCCTCGTCCTCGTCCTTGCCGCCGCAGCCGGCGGCGAGAACGGCCGCCAGGGCGGTGACGGCGCAGACGGAGACGAAGCGGAAACGGATTGCAGGACCGGACATGCGGGCCTCCTCGGCGGTCGACGTGGTCAGTTGTTTCCTCGGATCGAGGAGACAACCGGCCAAAGATACACCGAAGGCTAAACTTCTCGTCAGGTTGTCCCTCGCATCAGGTACGCGCATCGGCCTCTTCGAAGTCCTGACGCCACTCGGCGCGGGCGGGATGGGGGAGGTTTACCGCGCGAGGGACACGCGCCTCGGGCGGACGGTCGCCCTGAAGGTGCTGCCCGGAGAATTCTTCGAAGACAAGGAGAGGGTGGCCCGATTCGAGCGCGAGGCCAAGCTCCTGGCCTCGCTGAATCACCCCAACATCGCCGCTATCTACGCGTTCGAGGAATCCGAAGGCCGGCACGGGATTGCGATGGAGTTTCTCGAGGGGGAGACACTGCGGGAGGCGCTCCGTGGGGGATCGTTGCCGCCGGGAAGGGCCATCGAGATCGGCTCGCAGGTCGCGAGCGGGCTGGCCGCAGCGCACGCGAGGGGGATTGTGCACCGCGACCTCAAACCCGAGAACGTCTTCGTGACGAAGGATCGGCGCGCGAAAATCCTCGACTTCGGTCTCGCGAAGGACTCTTCGCCGAAGGATAGCGGGGAAGATCTCACGTCGGCAGGGACGCGGTCGCTCCTGACGGAGGCGGGCGCGGTGGTCGGGACGGTCGGGTACATGGCGCCGGAGCAGGTGAGAGGGGAGCCCGTCGACGCGCGCTGCGACCTCTTCGCGCTCGGAGCGATCCTCTGCGAGATGCTCACGGGAGTGCGCGTCTTTCGGCGCGAGACGGCGGCCGACACGATGAGCGCCATCCTCAAGGAGGATCCCGCCGAGTTGCCGGAAACCGTGCCGGCCGGGCTCGCACGCGTCGTGCGGCACCTGCTCGAGAAGAAGCCGGAAGATCGCTTCCAGTCCGCGAGTGATCTGGGGTTCGCCTTGGATGCGCTCTCGAGCCTCTCGGGCCCTTCGACCGCGACCCGGCGGGCCCCGAGGACGCCTCGCGTGCCGAAAGGTCTCCTCATCGGGGGTGGAGCGCTGGCCGCCGTCGCTCTCGTCGTGGCTGCCTTCACGGTGGGGAAGCGCGCAAGCGTTGCGCCCGTCGTGAAGTACAAACGCCTGACGTTCCAGCGGGGACGCATTCTCTCGGCGCGTTTCGCTCCGGACGGCCAGACGATCCTCTACACCGCTTCGTGGGAGGGACGAAGCCCCGAGATCTATTCCACGCGCGTCGACTCCACGGAATCGCGCCCGCTCGGCCTTCCGGACGTAAGCACGCTCTTCTCCGTGTCGCCCTCTGCCGAGTTGCTCGTGCAGCACCGTACAGCCGGGGGAAGGGACGCGCTCGCGCAGGTTCCCCTTTCGGGCGGGGCATCGCGTGATCTCGTGGAGGGCGTCGCGAGTGCGGCCTGGGCACCGGACGGCGGGTCGTTCGCGCTGCTCACGCGACGGCGAGGGGGCACGGAAAAGCTCGAGTTTCCGGCTGGGCACGTCCTCGTCTCGACCGCGGACTACCTGGGCGTCCCGGCGGTTTCCCCCGACGGCCGGCATGTCGCGCTCCTCTCTCGCGCGAACACCTCCACGGGATTCAACGTCGAGGTCGTCGACACGGCCGGACAGAGGCGCGTGCTCTCATCGAACTGGAACTTCATCTGGCCTGGCGGCCTCGCGTGGTCTCCGAAGGGCGACGAGGTCTGGTTCTCCGGCGACCGGGACGGGGGCACGCGGTGGCTCAACGCGGTCTCGATCGCGGGACGGGAGAGGGTCATCATGCGGCTGCCGGACGACGTCTACTTGCACGACGTTTTCCGGAACGGCCGGACGCTCCTCGCCCGCGAGGTTCGGCGCCATTCCACCGTCGTCCTCCCGCCAGGGGAGACGAGCGAGCGGGATCTCTCGTGGCTCGACTATTCGGGGCCGAGCGGGATCACGGACGATGGGCGACAGGTCAGCATCGTGGAGTTCGGGGAAGGCGGCGGCTCGACGTACGCGACCTATCTCCGGAAGACCGACGGATCTCCGGCCGTGAAGATCACGGAGGGCGCAGGATCCCTGTCTCCCGACGGCAAGTTCGTCCTCGGGTTTCTGCGCTCCCGGCCCGTGAAGGCCTTCCTCGCACCGACGGGTCCCGGGGCAAAGCGCGAGCTGCCCCTGGGGCAGATCTCCTCTTTGGGCTATCCCGCGTGGTTCCCCGACGGACGATGGGTCGTCCTCACCGGACGCGAGGCCGAAGGCGGGACGCGCGTCTATGCGCAGGACACCGTCAACCCGAAGGAGCCCCGCCCCATCTCTCCTGAAGGGTTCTCCGTTTTTTGGGATAGCCAGCCCGTCGCGCCTGACGGACGGCTTCTTTTCGTGATGAACCCAGAAGGCCGGCCGGTCTTCATTCCATCGATCGGAGGTCCCGCGCGGGAGATTCCCGGAATCCTCCCGGACGAGGAACCCTTGCAGTGGTGGGATGGCGGCCACGCCCTTCTCGTCCGGAAGCCCGGATCTTTTCCCGCGAGGGTCTACCGGCTCGATCTCACGACGGGGAAGCGGACTCTTTTCAGGGAACTGAGCCCGCAGGATCTCACGGGGACCCACCTGGTTACAGGACCGCGCTTCACTCCCGATGGCCGGTCGTACGTCTATGGCTTCTACCGGACTCTCTCGGACCTCTATCTCGTCGAGGGACTGAAGTAGGAGGTTCGGGACCGGGCGTCGGATAGGATTTCGCCCCGTGAGGAAATCCCCGTAATGGACAATCGTCCGATGCGCGTCGAATTCGCGGTGCTGCGGCACGTCGAGATGCCTCTGAAGTTCCGTTTCCGCACGTCCTTCGGCGAGACGGGCGTGAAGAAGTTCCTGCTCCTCGAGCTTCGCTCCGACGGACTTTCCGGATGGGGCGAGTGCGTCGCCGAGGAAGGGCCGTTCTACTCGCCCGAGACGACCGCCACGGCGTCGTCGATCCTCACGTCGTTCCTGCTGCCGCTCGTGCTCGGCAAGTCCGTCTCGTCTCCCGAGGAGTTCGAGCGCCTCGCGGCGCGGATCCGCGGGAACCGAATGGCGAAGGCGGCGGTCGAGTGCGCGCTTCGCGACCTCTTCGCGAAAGCGGCGGGCGTCTCCCTGGGAAGGTCGCTCGGGGGCTCGCGCGACTCGATCGAGGTCGGCGTCTCGCTCGGCATCTCGCCAACGCCGGAGGAAACCGTCGAGAACGTGAGGAAGCACGTGGCGCAGGGCTACCGCCGCATCAAGCTGAAGATCGAGCCGGGCTCGGACCGGAATCGGCTCTCCGCCGTCCGCGACGCCTTCCCGGACGTCACGCTCACGGTCGATGCGAACGCGGCCTACACGCTCGCGCAGGCGGACGCGCTGCGCGCTCTCGACGTGTTCCGGCTCGACTACGTGGAGCAGCCTCTTCACCACGAGGACCTCGTGGCGCATGCGGAGCTCGCGAAGACCCTGAAGACGCCGATCTGCCTCGACGAGTCGATTCGCTCGGCTGCCGACGCGAAGGCCGCGATCCAGCTCGGAGCCTGCAAGGTCATCAACGTCAAGATCGGCCGCGTCGGCGGGCACGGCGAGGCCGTGCGGATTCACGACGTCGCGCGGGCCGCGAGCGTGCCGGTGTGGTGCGGCGGCATGCTCGAGGCCGGAGTCGGGCGCGCGCACAACGTCGCCATCGCGAGTTTGCCGGGCTTCTCGAAGCCCGGCGACACGTCGTCCTCTTCCCGTTACTTCGAGGAGGACATCGTGGCGCCCGCTCTCGAGGCCGCGGACGGCCTCATGCCCGTGCCGAAAGAGCCCGGCATCGGGGTCACGATCCGCCCGGACGTCCTCTCGCGCGTCACGACGGGAATTCAGGAGCTTCGGGCGTGAACGCGCGCGTGGGCGACCTCGCCACGCTGTTTCTCTCGCGCCAGCAGTCGATGCTTTCCGACCTCGAGGCTCTCGTCTCCCGCGAGAGCCCTTCCGGCGAACCCGCGCTCATCGACGACCTCACGCGCTGGATCGCGGCGCGTCTTCTGGCCGCCGGCATCGAGGCTTCACCCGTCCCGTGCGCGGGCTGCGGTGACGCGCTCCTCGCGCGGGTCGGCCCCGAGCGGGGCGGCACCCTTCTGCTCGGCCACCTCGACACGGTCTGGCCCGCCGGCACGCTGGCGGGAATTCCTTTCCGCATCGAGGCGGGAATCGCACGAGGGCCCGGCGTCTTCGACATGAAGGGGGGCATCGCCGTCGCAATCGCCGTCCTCGAGGCCGTGGCGCGCCGGGACGTGACGCCCAAGGGCGGCCTCGCGCTCCTCCTCACGCCGGACGAGGAGGTCGGGACGGTCGCGTCGCGCGATCTCCTGATCGCCGAGGCGATGAAGCGCGACCGCGTGTTCGTCCTCGAGCCGTCCGGCGAAGGCGGAGCCGCGAAGATCGCGAGGAAGGGGACCGGGCTCGTGACCGTGCGCTTCTCCGGAGTCGCGTCCCATGCGGGGCTCGAGCCGGAGAAGGGAGCCTCGGCGCTTCTCGAGATGTCGCGCTTCGCGCTGTTCGCGGATGCCCTTGCCGACGCTCCCTCGGGCACTTCGGTCGTGCCCACGGTCGCGGCGGCCGGAAGGGTGACGAACGTCGTGCCGGAGAGCGCCGTTCTCTCGGTGGATTTCCGGCTCTGGACCCGGGCCGAGGGCGAGCGCGTCCTCGCGGCGCTCCGCGCCTACCGTCCGGCGGACCCGCGCGTAAAGGTCGCGCTGGACGGAGGCGTCAATCGTCCGCCCATGGAAGAGACCGAAGCGTCCCTCGCGCTCTATCGGCGCGCGGCGGCTCTCGCGAAGGAGCTCGGTTTCGATCTCGGGGCCGCGCGCGTCGGCGGAGGCTCCGACGGGAATCTCACGGCCTCGGCCGGCGTGCCGACGCTGGACGGCCTCGGCCCCTCGGGCGCCGGCGCGCACGCGCGCACGGAGCACCTCCTGGTGGAGGATCTCCCCCGACGCGCGGCTCTTCTCGCGGGCCTCCTCGAGGACGCCGCGTGAAAGGACGCCTCGTGGTCCGGGAGCTCCGGACCCCGGAGGAATTCATCGAGACCGCGCACGTCTCGAAAGCGGCGTGGGGCTTCGCCGAACGTTCCCTTTCGCCCGCGAGCGACCTCGTCGCGGCCACGCACGCCGGCGGCCTCACGGCCGGGGCGTTCGAGGGAAAGGAGATGCTCGGCTTCGTGCACGGCATCCCGCGCACGAACCTGGGCGAGCCCTGCCAGCACTCCCACCTTCTCGCCGTCCGGCCCGAAGCGCAGGGACGCGGGCTCGGGGTCAAGCTCAAGCTCTTCCAGAGGGCATGGTGCCTCGAGCGAGGCATTCGCCTCGTCACCTGGACGTACGACCCGTTTCTCCTGAAGAACGCGAAGCTGAACCTCGGACGCCTGCACGCGACGGTCCGGAACCTCCTGCCGGACTTTTACGGCCACATGGGCGGCATTTACGCCGGCTTGCCGACGGACCGGTTCGAGGTGAACTGGCGCCTCGACGATCCTCTCGTCGAGCGCGCGGCACGGGGCCTGGATCCGCCTCACGCCAGCACCGCCGGCGTGCCGGCGGTGACCCGGCCGGCGGCGATCCCGGCCGCGCCGCGAGTCCTCCTGCCGTTCCTCGCGGATGCGCCGCGCGTCTACCGCACCGATCCGGAGAGGAGCCTCGCCGCGCGCACGAAGTTCCGAAGGCTGGCACTGGCGCTGTTCGCGAAGGGTTACGTGGCCACGGACGTCGCGGTCCGGGACGGCGAGCCCGCGTACGTCCTCGACCGGACGGGTGATAGAGTTTTCGCGTAGGAGGACGAAGATGAAGAAATTCCTTCGAGTGCTCGTGCCCGCTGCTTTCCTGCTGCTCGCCCCCGTCTTCGCGCAGGCGGCCGTCGACGACTTCCAGGTGACGGGAAACGTCACGGAGAAGACAGCCGACTCGATCACGGTCATGAAGGGGAAGGAGCGCTTCCAGATCGCGATCGACAAGGACACGAAGATGACCGGCGACGTCAAGGTCGGCGGCAAGGTCACGATCAAGTACAAGATGCACGCCAGCTCGATCGAGGCGAAGGAAGCGGCCGCCAAGTCGACGAAGACGAAGAAATAGAAGAGAAGAGGGAAATTTTTCTGCTATCGCCG
>DATGDV010000141.1:0-7766 GCA_035310685.1 Thermoanaerobaculia bacterium | reverse complement strand
CAACCGAGAGAGGCGACCGCTTGTTTTCCGAGGGCCTCCCGGCGGAACGGGAGCGCGGCGGAGAGCGCAAGCGGAACGAGAGCCGCGGCCAGCGCTCCGTCGACGACCTTTCCCCGGCGCATCCGGCGCCGAGTGTATCGGCCCGGCTCACCCGTACAATCGGGGCGAGGCGCGATGTCGGCACTTCCGTCTCCCCCGTCGGTCCCCTCCCACCCCGCGGCCCCTCCGGTGACGAACGGCCGCCTCGCGTCCGCGCTTCTGGGTCTCGCGGCCGCCGAAGACCCGGCGAGCCGCCGCGCCGCCGAGTACCGCGCCGCCGCCAGAACGCTGCGCCAGCTGGGCACCGACCTCTTCGGGCGCCGCGTCTCGGTCGCGGGCCTGCCGGGCGTTTCGTCCCGCGCCGCGGACGCGATCACGGCGTTCCTCGCGTGCGGCTCGGACGAGAACGTGGCCGACGCCCTCGCCGCGATGCTCGATCGCGCGGACCCCGCCGCGCACCGCAAGGCGGATTTCCTCTCGCGCGCCGACGTGGACCGCATCCTGTCGGTCCCCGGCGGCATCTCGCACGCCGACCTGCGCGGCGACGCGCATCTGCACACGGACCGCTCGGACGGCCGGATGCCGCTCGCCGCGCTCCACCGCGCCCTCGAGGGGCGCGGAGACAGCTATGCCCTCCTGACGGACCACGCGCGGGACTGCGCCGTCGCGGGCGGCCTTTTTCCCGCCGATTTCCGAGCGCAGCGGCGCGAAGTGGATTCCCTGAACGCCCGCGCCAGCACGTTCACGATGTTCGTCGGAGCCGAGGCGAACATCGCCGAGGACGGATCGCTCGACGTGACGCCGCGGAGCGTCCCGGAGGTCGACGCCGTCGTCGCCTCCGTCCACACGGACCTCAGGAGCCCGCGCGACCAGACGGCTCGGCTCGTCCGCGCCATCGAGACGCCGGGCGTCGCCGTCCTCGGCCACCCGAAGGGGCGCCTCTACGACATGCGGAGCGGCGTGCGCGCCGACTGGCCGCGCGTCTTCGCGGCCGCGGCGGCGCGCGGAGTCGCGATCGAGCTGAACGGCTGCCCGGAGCGCCTCGACCTCCCGCCCGCGCTCGCCCGCATCGCCGTCCAGGCAGGCTGCCTTTTCTCCCTCTCGAGCGATGCGCACGCCGCCGCGCACCTCTCGTTTCTGGACTATGGTCTCGCGGTTGCGCGGCTCGCTCTCGTCCCCCGGGACCGCGTCGTGAACACGTGGTCGCGCGACCGTTTCCAGGACTGGCTCGAGGAGCGGTGCGCGGACTGATCGACTTCAGTCGTAGATGATCGACCCGGGATCGAAGTGATCCCCCGTGTCCGGCCCGCTCCACGTGCCGTGGTTCAGGTCGTAGTGCCAGCCGAAGGAGGTGTACGGGAAGCGGAAGTACGTCGCGATCCCGAGGAGAACCTTCCCCCACCACGGCTTCTCGGGTATGCCGACCGCGACGAGGATGTCCCGGAGGTTGAGGCCGAGCTCGAAGCCGACGTTCCGCTGGCGAAGCGGCTCGGCGGAATACCGATAGCCTTTCGTCCCGTACGTGACCGACAGGAGGAGAAACCGTGCCGGCCCCGGCCTGGCGCCGATGCGCGGCAGGAGGCCCCCGAGCTTGAGATCCGCCGAGTAGATCTCCTTCGAGTAGTCGTCGCCGTAGCCGCCGTACCGGCAGCACGGGTCGGGAACGAGGGCCTTCACGTACCCGAAGCGCAGGCCCACCGTGTCCTTCAGACCCCACGCGTCGAGACCCGTCGCGAGCATCGCCCCGACCGCGTTCGCCGCGATGTCCTCCCAGGCGAAGCCGTACTGGGAAAAGCCGTCCCCGATCTCGATGAGGACGCCTGCCGCCACCATGACGCCGAGGGCGAGGCCCCGCGCCTGAGCGGGGGTTTTGTCGAGCGAACGGTAGATGTTCTGGAGCGCAAGGGTCGAGATGTAGCCGAGGAAGACGTGCGACGCCTTGTCCGCTCCGCCGGCGTACGTGTCGCGCTGGAACCAGCGCTCGTTCGCGAGCTCGAAGGTCGACCGGCTCGACGTCCGCCACCACGCGAAGTAGCCGACGATCGGCGCGCCGACGAGGACGCCGGCCGTCGCGAGCGAAGTCTTGCGGTCGAAGAGGCGGGGCGGCGCCGAAACGATTTCCGCGGGTGCCGGTGCCGCGGGCGGGGTCTCCTCGACGAGATGAAAGCCGTCGGGAGCGGGCTGAAAAGCGTCCGCCGCCCGGTCGAAGCCGAGAATCGCGGCCGACAGCCGGCCCGAGAGGACGAAAGGGAGCGCGGCGAGAACCGCGGCGCGAGGCCGCGACCTCACAGGGTGAGGTGCCGGGCCTTCGCGAGCGCGTGCGTCTCCGCGAGAGCCTGCGCGGCCCTTCTCTCGAGGTCGTCGCCGTCTTCGCGGAACCCCCGCGACAGGTCCGGATCGTTGACGCCGGGCAGGTTGATCCTCACGTTCGCGAGCGCGCCGAGCGCCGCGGCGTGAAGGAGCAGCGCCGCGACCCAGGCGTCGGAGGCCGCGTTCGGGTTGCCCTTCTCGAGGACCAGCGGCGCCGTCTTCAGCGCCTCGTGCGCGAAGAACGCCGTCTGCATCGGGACGGCCGTCGCGACGAGGTTCGCCTCGTCGACGGCGCGGGTCCTTCGCGCCGCGGCCTCCGGCGTGTCCTTCGGGAGGCGCCGCGCCGCCACGACGGCGTCGAACGCCTTCGTGTCCTCGTCCACGAGCTCGAGGAGGCGGACCCGGGCTTCCTCGAGCCGGGAGGCGAGCGGCTCGAGGTCCGGCCATGAAGAACGGTATTTCTCCTTGCCGAGCGTGAGGCCGACGACCATGGCGAGAAGGCCCGCGCCCGAGGCGCCCGCCGCCGCCGAGGCCGATCCGCCGCCCGGTGCCGGGGAGTCGGATGCGAGGGCGAGGGAAAAATCCGAGACCGAGAGCGCGACGAGTGCGGTCATGACGCGCGCGAGCCTAGCAGGTCGCCCCGGGAGACCACGTGCTCGCCCCCGGCGAGAACGTCCGAGACGAGGCTGACGCCCCAGTGATAGACGAGGTGCTCGAGAGAGGGCGCCTCGAGGAGGACGACGTCGGCGCGCTTGCCCTCTTCGAGCGAGCCTCGTGTCTTCGCCTCGCCGACCGACGCGGCGGCATTCAGCGTCATCGCCGTGAGCGTCTCCTCTGCCGTGAGCCCCATTCCCACGCAGGCGAGGAAGGCGACGGCCGGCAGCGACTCGGTGTACGAAGAGCCCGGGTTGCAGTCCGTCCCGAGCGCCACGGCGACGCCGCGCTCGACCATCCGCCGCGCGCGTGCGTACCGGTTCATCCGCAGAAAGACGCTCGTACCCGGCAGCAGCGTCGCGACGACCCCGGCCCGGGCCATCGCCTCGATGCCTTCGTCCGTGGCAAAAAGAAGGTGGTCCGCCGAGACGGCGCCGACGTCCGCCGCGAGCGAGGCGCCGCCCAGGGGCGTCAGCTCGTCCGCGTGGATTCGGGGCCGGAGGCCGACGCCCTTCCCCGCCTCGAGAATCGATCGCGCCTCCTCGAGGGAAAAGACGCCCTTCTCGCAGAACACGTCGGCGAAACGCGCTCCCCCTTGCGCGAGCGCGGGCAGGATCTCGGCGCGGCACTCCTCGACGTACCGGCGCTTCTTCGCGTCGGAACCTCGGGCCTCCGGCGGCACCTCGTGCGCCGGAAGGGCCGTGGCCGCGACGCCGACGGGATGGCCTTTCGCAGCCGACAAGAGCGCGCGCAGCTGCTTCTTCTCGTTGAGAAGGTCGAGGCCGTACCCCGTCTTCGCCTCGCAGAAGGTCGTCCCGTGCCGGAGCATGAGGTCGAGCCGCGCGCGCACGTTTCGTTGCAGGGTCTCCTCGGAGGCGGCGCGCGTGGACGAGACGGTCGCGAGAATGCCGCCGCCCGCGGCGGCGATCGCCGCGTAGGACTCCCCTTTCAGCCGCCGGTTGAACTCGTCTTCGCGGAATCCGTCCCACGGGAGGTGCGTGTGCGCGTCGACGAAGCCGGGCAGGGCCGTCTTTCCCTTGCCGTCGAGGACCGTCTCTCCCGGCGCAGGGGCCTCCCCGAAGCGACGAACGAACTCCACATCCGTGCCCGCGAACGCGAGAACACCGCCTTCGGCGAGCAGCGCCGCGTCCTTCACGCGTTTGATCGCGCCCTGCGCTGCGCCGGTGCGAGCCGAGACTCCCTCCGGCGTCGCCAGCTCGGCGAGATGCCGGATGGACAGCCGTTTCAGGCCGTCTCTCCCTCGCGCTTCTTCGGGCGATGGATGGAGATCGAGTTTTCGAGCTCGTCCTCTTCCTTGTCGAAGTTCAGGACCTGCTGGAAGAGGTCGATCGTGCTCTGGAGCTTCAGCTGGAAGTTCCGGCGCTCCATTCGCAGCTCGCGGATCTTCTTCTCCGTGTCGGCCATCCGCGCGAACGACTGCTGCACCATCCGCTCGGCTTTCGCCTCGGCCTCGCCGAGGATGCGGCCGGCGTCCTTCTCGCTCGTCTCGCGCAGGCTGTCGGCGGAGCGCTGGGCCAGAAGAAGAGTCTCCTTCAGTGTGGCTTCGGTGTCGCGATGACGCGTGTTCTCTTCCCTGAGGCGCGCGTTCTCGCGCTCGAGCCCGTCCAGCTCGCGCGCCATCTCCTCGAGGTCTTCCGCGAGAGCTTCGAGGAATTGCGTCACGTCGGCCGGGTCGAAGCCGCGAAAACGCTTCGGAAAGAGCCTTTTTCGGATCTCGAGCGCGCTGATTGTAGGTCTCATGGGCCGATTATAAACCCTTTGGACTCAAATCAATGCACCCGGAAGTCGTCCTCGCGTCCGACCACGCGGAACGCGCGCCGGCGTCGTGGAAACCGGAAGCGGGGGAAGCGAGGGCCACCTCCGCGGAAGCCGCGCACGAAGAGCCATGCGATGGGCAGGCCGCCGAGGACGAAGACGAGCCGCGCGAGGGATCGCGAGTGCTCGAGCTCTCCGAAGACGACGAGGGCGAGCGCGATCGCCGCGAAGCCGAGGCGCGTCATCGGCAGGATTCCGAAGAAGTTCGTCGGCAGGGACGGCCCCTCGAGCGTCCACGCGACGATGAGCGCGACGAGAGGTGGCGCGAAGCCGGAGCCGGCTCCGAAGAACGAGCCCCGCACAAGCCACGCCGCCGCGACGCCGAGCACGGCCGCCGAGGCGCTCGCGAGAAGAAGGAAGACCAGGAAGCGCCTCGAGCCCCAGCGCGGCTCGATCTCCGACCCGAAGCTCCAGACGAGAAGGAGGTCCCAGAGGACCGAGAAAATCGAGACGTTGACGACCGGGTACGTCACGAGACGCCACACCTGGCCCAGGAGGAGCGCCTCCGGGAGGAGCGCGAGAAACGCGGCGGCCACGGGCGCGAACAGAGTCAGGAGGTAGCCGACGCCGACGGCAAGCAGAACGCCGCGTGTGACGGGCGGGATGCGGCGCCAGCCGGGAGGACCCGCCCAACGCAGCCTGTACGCCGGTCTCATCGTCGGCAGGTTACCAAGATCGAGAGAGAATTCTTCTGATATGCGGCGGCTGCATTCGCAGCCGCCGATAGAAGACAATCTTCTGTTCGAATCTCCGATGTCAAGGGCGCGCGAAGCGCGCCGCACAGCGGTCCTCGACCCTTGACAGCGGAGATTCGAAGAGTATCCGAAGCCCTCTCTTCGACTCTCTTTATCTCGTCTCCCGGGCCCCGAAGATCGCGCTTCCGATGCGCACGAGCGTGGCGCCTTCCTCGATTGCGGCCTCGAAGTCGTCGCTCATCCCCATCGAAAGCTCCCGGAGGCCGAGCGTCTCGCCGAGGCGCCGGAGAGCCGCGAAGTGCTTTCGCGTGTCTCCCGGCGGCGGGATCGTCATGAGCCCCTCGAGGTCGAGCGCCGGCAGCTCCTTCATGGACGCGGCCAGCGAGGCGGCCGCGTCGGGCTCGACGCCCGACTTCGTGGCTTCCCCGCCGAGGCGCACCTGGACGAGAACGCGAAGGCGCTTCCCCGCGGCGGCCGCGGCGCGGTCGAGGCGACGGGCGAGATCCAGGGAGTCGACCGTCTCGACGATGGATGCGATCTTCGCGGCGCGGTTCGCCTTGTTCGACTGGACCGGGCCGATGAGATGTCTTTGCGCGTCGGCCGGGAGACGCGGGAATTTCTCCTCCGCCTCCTGTACGCGGTTTTCGCCGAACGCCCGGACGCCGGCCGCGTGGGCGAGGAGGAGATCCGAAAGGGGGTACGTCTTCCCGACCGCGACGAGGACGACGCCGTCCCTGGGCCGGCCGCTCCGCGCGGCCGCCGCCGCGATTCGTCGCTCGACGTCGGCGACGCGGGCGGCGATCTCGGTCTCCCGCGTCACGGCGTCACCGGACGGCGCGGGGCCCGTCGAGCGCGCGGTTCGCGAGCGCGTCCGCCTCGCGGTTCTCCTCGCGCGGAACGTGGACGACGCGGAGCCGTTCGATCCCGCGCGCCTTCCGCCGCGCCTCCTCGAGAAACGCGGCGAGATGCGGCGCCTTCATGCGGTACTCGCCGGAGAACTGACGGAGCACGAGCTGGCTGTCGGAACGGATCTCGACGTCCCGGGCGCCCGATTGGAGCGCGAGGTCCAGCGCCGCGAGAAAGCCGCGCCACTCGGCGACGTTGTTCGTCGTCCTGCCGAGCCGTTTCGAATCCGCGAAACCCGCCGGCGACCAGACCCCGTAGGACGCGGGGCCCGGATTCCCCCGCGACGCCCCGTCGAAATAGAGGACGAGGCGATCCCCCGACCTCACGGAATCCAGTAGAGGATTCGCTTGCAGCTCTCGCAGAAGACCGTTTCCTTCGAGAGCCTGAGGTCCGAGAGAAGCTGCGGGCGCAGGCGCACGTGACAGGCCGAGCAGGCGGCGGTCTGCGGTCCGACCATGTCGACGCGCGCCACCGCCACCCCGGCCCGCTTGTGACGGATCCGCTCGAACGTCTTGAGGAGCCGCGGCTCCAGCTCGGCTCTCAAGGATTTCGCCCGCGCGTTGGCCTGGGCGATCTCGGCGTCGAGGGCGGCCTGCTCCGCCCGCCACTCTTTCATCTGCTCCTCGTAACCGGCTTCCTCGGCCGGGAACTCCTGGTCCCGCCGATCCAGCTCGGTCGACGATCCGGCCACGGTCTCGTCGAGGGACAGGAGCTCGTCCTCTCGGGTCCTCACTTCGCGCTTGATCCCGTCGATCTCGTTCAGGAGCGCGCTGTACTCCCGGCTCGTCTTCACCGACTGGAGCTGCTGCTGGTACTTCTTGAGCTGCTCGTTGAGGTCCTGGACTTCGCCGTCGAGCGTCTTCTTGCGCTCCTCCGCCCGCGAGAGGACGGCCCCCGCGGCCTCCCGCTGGCGCCGCGCGTCCCGGTAGGCGGCCTCGATGTGGACGAGGTGGTCCGGGGTCTTGTCCCGGCGCTCGGTCTTGTGGTGAACCTCGAGAAGAACCTCCTGGAGAAGAAAGAGCCTGTCGAGCGGACTCGTCATCGTCGCGCTCACCTCGCCGATCCAATCATCCTGAACCCCCCAGAAATGAAAAAGGGCGCCTCAACGGCGCCCGGCTGGACGAACCCCCGGCACTCGAGAGCGCCCGTGGGATCGGAAATGTTTCGTCGCGCCCGGATGTCCAGTCTCCCTCTCGGTCCCGTCGGGACCGTCCGGTGGGTCCGCCTGGATTCGAACCAGGGACCCGCCGGTTATGAGCCGGTGGCTCTGACCGCTGAGCTACGGACCCCGACGGCCGAAGGGCTATGGTAGCACGAAGACGGGAC
>DATGDV010000140.1:0-4034 GCA_035310685.1 Thermoanaerobaculia bacterium | reverse complement strand
GGCTTCTCTCATGGCGACACCCTTCCTAGCGCAAGGCCCAAGCCACCTTGTCGGCCGTGCCCGCTGGGGTGTCAATTACTTGTAATGATTAGGCTTGTGGCGATCGAGATACCGGCGTCCGCCCGCCGGGACCGTTCACTTCCTCAACGGGGTGTTGTCTTTCTCAACTCTCCGCGGCGGGCTCGAAAACGCCGTCGTCCGCGCGTTTCAGTCCGAGCTTGTGGATCTTGTTGTAGAGGGTGACGCGGTCGATGTCGAGGATGCGGGCGGCTTGCGTCACGTTCCCGGCCGTGTTCCTGAGGACCGCGGCGATGTGCTGCCGCTCGATCTCCGCGAGCGAGGCGGGATGGGCCGGAACCTCTTCGCCGCGGAGCGTGAGGCCGAGGTCCGAGGGCAGGAGGAGCGGCCCCCGCGCGACGACGATGCCCCGCTCGAGGACGTTGCGCAGCTCGCGTACGTTCCCCGGCCAGGAGTGCGCGAGGAGGAGCGCCATGGCTTCCGGCGACACGCCCTCGACCGGCTTCTTCAGCTCGACGGCGAGCTGCTCGAGGAGGCGGTCCACGAGGGGTGGAATGTCCTCCTTCCGGTCGCGGAGCGGCGCGAGCGTGAGCGTGATGACGTTCAGCCGGTAATAGAGATCCTGGCGGAAGCGTCCCTCGGCGACCGCCTTCGGAAGGTCCCGGTTCGTGGCCGCGATGATGCGCACGTCCACGGGGATGGATTCCGTTCCTCCCACGCGCGTGACGCGGCGCGCCTCGAGGACGCGCAGGAGGTCGAGCTGCAGCTTCGGGCTGATGTCGCCGATCTCGTCGAGGAAGAGCGTGCCGCCGTTCGCCGCGACGAACCGGCCTTCGCGGCGCTGGGTGGCGCCCGTGAAGGAGCCCTTTTCGTAGCCGAACAGCTCGGATTCGAGGAGCGTCTCCGTGAGCGCGGCGCACGACATCGCGACGAATGGCTTGTCGCGGCGCGGGCTCTCGGCGTGGACGGCGCGGGCGAGAAGCTCCTTCCCCGTGCCGCTCTCGCCGAGGATGAGGATCGTCGAGGGACTTTGCGCCGCGGTGCGCGCGAGCTCGAGCGTGCCCTGCATCGCGGCCGATTTCGTGACGAGGTCGTGGAACTGGTACTCGCGCTTGAGCGCCTGCCGGAGGATGACGTTCTCCCTCACGAGCGCCTGCTGCGCGACGATCTTCTCGACCATGAGGCTGACTTCCTCCGGGTCGAACGGCTTGACGATGTAGTCGAACGCGCCGAGCTTCATCGCGTTCACCGCCGTGTCCACGGTCGCGTACGCCGTCATGATCACGACCGCCGTCTCGGGGTTCTTCGCCTTCACGCGCCGGAGGACCTCGAGGCCGTCGATCCCCGGCATCTTCAGGTCGACGAGGAGGATCGACCACGGCGCCTCGTCCACGGCCTTGAGGCCTTCCAGGCCGTCCGCGGCCGTCCCGATCGTGTAGCCGTCCTTCTCGAGCCAGCCCGAGAGGGACTCGCGCACGATCTCCTCGTCATCGATCAGCAGGATCCGGGTGTTCTTCTTGCTCATGAAAGTCTCCGATCTCGTCGGCGTTCTCGAGGAACAGGGCCCGGCACGTCTCGCAGAGGTCCGGCCGCTTTCGGTCCACGTCTTTCAGGGTCGAGGAGCGGGCCATCGCGCAGCGCGAGTCCCGGCAGTGCAGGAGCCCGAAGGTATGCCCGAGCTCGTGAATCACCTCGGTCCTCAGGCGCACCCCGAGGCGGGCAGATTCTCCCGGGAGTCCCGCCCCGATCAGGCGGGCCGTCGACACGACCGCCGCGCGGCCCTTGAGCTGCGCCTCGCCGAAGACGAACGTCAGGACCGGGATGAAGAGGTCGGCGTCCGTCAGGCCGAGGATGCGCGCCGCCCGCGGGGGCCGCCGCGAGGCGAGCCAGAGGAGCGTGCGATGCGAGGAGTGCTGGTTGCGGCGGGCGTCGAAGGCGTCGTCGGGCCTCGAGTCGACGAGCTCGAGCCGGGCCGGGGCGCGAAACACGCGCTCCACGTGCGCGCGAACGCCTTCCAGAAGCCCCTCGTCGGCGTCGCCCGTTCCGATCCACCACAGGGCGACCTCGCTCACGTCGCCGCGGCCGCGGCGCGCGACGCGCCGTCCTCGGCGAGCGGGAGGCGGATCGTCATCGTCGTGCCCTGTCCGACGCGGCTCTCCACCTGCATCGATCCGCCGTGTTTCTCGACGATCCCGTAAACGACGGACAGTCCGAGGCCCGTCCCCTTCTCCTTCGTCGTGAAGAAGGGGTCGAAGATGCGCGAGACGAGCTCGGGCGCGATCCCGGCGCCCGTGTCGGTCA
Source organism: Thermoanaerobaculia bacterium (assembly GCA_035310685.1). GTDB lineage: Bacteria > Acidobacteriota > Thermoanaerobaculia > UBA5066 > UBA5066 > Fen-183. Next base: position 1,715 of record DATGDV010000140.1, on the reverse strand, counting down.
CGGAGATGTCCACCTCGCGGCTGCCGGAGTAGAAATGCGACGCGAGCGTGAGCGTGCCGCCCTGGGGCATCGCGTCGCACGCGTTGAGCAGGATGTTCATGAACGCCTGCCGGAGCTGTCCGAAGTCGGCGTTCACGGAGCCCGCGCCCTCGAGCTTCTTCACGACGGTGATGCCCTGGAGCTGCATCTTGTGCTGCGCCAGCGAGAGGGCCTCCTCGAGCGCGCGTATCGGGTTGACGATGCGCAGGTCGAGCGGGCGGGCGCGGGCGAAGTCGAGAAGGTTGCGCACGATGACGGTGCAGCGCTCGGTCTCGCGCTGCACGAGGGACAGGTTCTTGAGGCAGGCCGCGCGCGTCGCCTCGTCCGGAGGGCCGCTTTCGAGCATGCGCGTCATGAGGCGCGCGAAGGTCAGGATGCCCGCGAGAGGATTGTTGATCTCGTGCGCGATGGACGCCGAGAGCTGGCCGAGCGAGGCGAGCTTCTCGCTTCGCCCGAGGACTTCCTGGGCGCTCTTGAGCGCCGCCGTGCGGTCCTCGACCTGGCGCTCGAGGTCGTTCGTGAGGTTCTCGAGCTCCTGGCGCGCCTTCGCGAGCGACGCGTTCATCTCGTTGAACGAGTTCGCGAGGATCCCGAGCTCGTCCGACGAGCGGACCGGGAGCGTTGCCGACAGGTCACCGTGGCCGACCCGCTGCGTGGCCTCCACGAGCTCGGACACGGGCCGGAAGACGATGCGTCGCGCGACGCCGCTCACCAGAGCGGCGAGGGCGATCACGGCGAGAAGGGCGCCTCCCGCCAGCCGCACGGACTGGGTGTGCAGGCTCGCGTCGATGTCCTTCAGCGAGATGCCGACGTCGACCACGCCGAGAACGCGCTTCTCGGGCGGATGCGCGTGGCAAGAGGCCGTCGCGCAGGCGGGCTCGTTGTAGATCGGCGTCACCATTCCGAGCACGCGGTGGCCGTTCGTCGTGAAGAGCCGGCTGCGCGCGGTCGTCGTGGGCGCCACGAGCGGCTGCCCCGCCGCATGACACGCCGTGCAGGCCTCCGCGTCCTTGTCGACGGAGGCGCCGATGTCGCGCGGTTCCGTGGAGAACATGACGCGGCCTTCCTTGTTGAGGACCCGCACCTTCTCGACGCCCTCGAGGCGCCCGATGCCCTCCATGATCCGGTAGACGTCGTGCCGCTGGTCCTCGAGCATGAGATCCCGGGTGCTGGTCGCGATCGTGCTCGAGAACTGCGCCGCCCCGCGCACGACCTCGCTGATGAGGTGCGCCCGCTGTTCGCGGATCGACAGGAACGCGAACAGCGAGATCGTCGCGAGCGAGACCGCCGCGGCGGCCGCCGTCAGCTTGAACCCGAGATGCCGGTGGAACGGAATGCCGAACAGGGATTCCTCCAGCCTGAGCATCCGGGAAGCCGGCGGCCCGTAAATCCTCCATTTGAACTATCGGGGACTCCCGGAGGGCATTTTTCAGCCTTCTTTTCGCGGAATCAGGATCCAGGAGAGCAGGGTCGAGACGATGGACACCAGAAGCGCTCCGAGAAAGGCCGGCACGAAGCCATCCACCCTGAAGTCGATGCCCAGGCCGCGGCCGACCCAGGCCGCAAACATGAGCATGAGGGCGTTCACGACGAACGTGAACAACCCGAGCGTGAGCAAGATGATCGGGCAGCTCACCAGCTTCAGGAATGGCCTCACGAGAGCGTTCACCACGCCG
>DATGDV010000139.1:0-1985 GCA_035310685.1 Thermoanaerobaculia bacterium | reverse complement strand
GGAGCGACGGACACGCGACGATCACCGTTTTGAGCGCGTCGGCGCCGCGGGCGGAAAGGTACGAGTCCGGATCGTGGCCGTCCGGCAGTGCGAGATGCCTCACGTTCACGCCGCGCGAGAGAAGCAGCGGAAACGCCTTGTACGCGGCCGCGAGGCCCGGCGCGTCGCCATCGTACGCGACGATCACCGTCGCGGCCTGTCGCGCGAGGAGGTCGGCCTGCGCGGGCGTGAGCGCCGTCCCCATCGAGGCGACCGCGTTCGAAACGCCCGCGCGCTCGCACGCGATGCGGTCGAAATAGCCCTCGACGAGGAGGACGGATTCTTCCCTTCGGATCGCCTCTTTCGCGCGGTCGAGGCCGTAGAGCAGCTTGCCCTTCGAGAAGCGTGCCGTCTCGGGCGAATTGAGGTACTTCGGCTGGTCCTCTCCGAAGGCGCGCGCGCCGAAGCCCAGGATCTCTCCGCGACCGTCGCGGATCTCGATCGTGAGGCGGTTCCGGAAGCGGTCGTACACACGGCCCGTCTCCGGATTCCGCTGCAGGAGGCCGGCCTCCAGCGCGGTGTCTTCCGGGACGCGCGGAGCGAGCGACGTCTTCAGCCCGTCCCAGGAGTCGAGGGCCGCGCCGAGGCCGTATGCGCGCGCGTCCTCCAGCGAGAGGCCGCGCTTGGCGAGGAGCGCCCGGGCGGCTTCGTGCCGATCGAGATTCGCGCGGAAAAAAGCGGCTGCCAGAGAGAGCGCCTCGGCGACGCGGGTCTCCTTCCCACGGTCCACGCGCGTGCCGCTCCGGCGCATCGGGAGCGTGATCCCGGCGAGACGCGCGAGGTAGGCGACGGCTTCGGGAAACTCCAGGCGTTCGGTCTCCCTCACGAACGTGATCGCGTCGCCCTTGGCGCCACATCCGAAGCAGTAATAGAAGCCCTTGTCGGGATGCACGTGGAAGGAAGGAGTCTTCTCGCTGTGGAACGGGCACAGGCCCTTCCACGAGCGGCCGGCCTTCTTGAGCGACGTCGTCGTTCCGACGAGCTGGACGAGGTCCGTCGCCGCGAGCACGTCGCGCTTGACGTCGTCCGTGATGTCGTAAACGGGCTCAGACATCGAGCCTCGCGATCGTGACGGCCTGGCCGCCCTCCTGCGCGTCTCCCCACCGATACGACGCGACCCCCGGATGGGTGTGGAGGAATTCGCGCACGGCCGCCGCGAGACGCCCCGTGCCGTGCCCGTGAACGAGGCGAAGCGCTCCCTTGCCCGAGAGCAGCGCGTCGTTGATCGCCTTCTCCACGACCGGCAGGGCCTCGTCGACGCGCTGTCCGACGAGCACGACCTCGGCCGTTGCGACGACTCCGGAGGCGGACGACGGGGAAGTCGCGGGCCGGCTCGGCGCAACGGCCGTGGACCGGAGGGGGACCGCGCGGGCAGGCGTGGCCGGGGACAGGGAGGAGGCGGCCACCCTCAGGCGCTTGCCCTTCACTTCGACCTCGGCCTCGCCCCGGCCCGCATCCAGCGCGAGGAGACGCCCGGACGTGCCGAGGCTCGCGACGCGGACCTCCATCCCGACGGCTACGGGCCCGCCCTCGAGGGGAGACTCTTCGTCCCCTCCGAAGAGAGAGAGCGCGGCGTCGCGTGCCGACTGCGTGACCGTCATGAGCGCGCCCCTCGAGATCGACCGGCCTGCCTTCAGGTCCTCGCGCATGCGCTCGAGTTCCTGCCGGATCTTCTCGCGCTGCATCGCGAGCGCGCGGTCGATCTGCTCCTTCGCCTTCTCTTTCACGCGCGCCCGTTCGGCGGCGAGCTGGGCGCGCTCCTTTTCGAGGTCGGCGAGACGCGCGTCGGCCTTCTGGGCGGCCCGTTTCGCCTTGTCCGCCTCGTCGCGGGCGTGACGCGTCTCGGTTTCGAGGCGCGTGAGCGCCGTGTCGGCCGCCTCCCATTTCGCGCCGAGACGCTTTTTCGCGGCCAGGAGGACGCGCGCCGGCAAGCCCGCCTTCTCGGC
>DATGDV010000138.1:0-3630 GCA_035310685.1 Thermoanaerobaculia bacterium | reverse complement strand
CTCGGCCTCGCCCACGACCTCGATGTCGTCGGCCTTCTGGAGAAGGGCCCGGACGCCTTCGCGCATGAGGGCGTGGTCGTCGGCGATGACGACGCGCGTCCTAGGCATGGACGACCTCTTTCGGGATCGGAATCTCGAGCGTGATGTGCGCGCCCTCTCCGGGCGCGGAGTCGATGCTCATCTTCCCGCCGAGGATCTCGACGCGTTCGCGCATGCCGAGGAGGCCGAGCCCCCGGCCCGTCTCCGACGGCAGCTCGACGCTCTTCGGGTCGAAGCCCCGGCCGTCGTCCTCGATCTCGACGAGGAGCCTCTTCTCGTCGGCGTCGATCTGCAGGAGGACGTTCTCGGCCTTCGCATGACGGGCCACGTTGAGGAGCGCCTCCTGCAGGATGCGGAAGACCGCGGTCGCGACGTCCTTGGGCACCCGGCTCTCGACGTCCTCGAACTCGCACCTCACGGCGATCCCGAGCGGCTCGATGTGGCGCGCGGCGTACCAGCGCACGGCGGCGAGGAGCCCGAGGTCGTCGAGAATGGACGGGCGCAGGTCGAAGATGACCTTGTGCAGGTCGTCCAGGGCGCGTCCCGCGAGGCCCTTGACCTCGTCGAGCCGCGCGCGCGTCGCGCTCTCGGGCAGCTCGCCGAGCGCGCTCTCGAGGCGGAAGGACAGAGCCGCGATCGTCTGGCACGTCTCGTCGTGCAGCTCGCGCGCGATGCGCATCCGCTCGCGCTCCTGCGCGTGGAGGAAGCGCTTGAGCAGCTCGGCACGCCTCTCGTCGCGGTCGCGGAGCTCGGCATAGAGGCGCTGGAGCTCCCGGGTGCGCGCGGCGACCCGCGCCTCGAGCTGCTCGTTCGCGCTTCGGATCTCGTCGAGCGACGCGCCGAGCCGAACGCGCATCGTCTCGAGCGAGCGGCCGAGCCGGCCGACTTCGTCGTCCGGCAGAGGCGGGATGGGCCGCGCGAGATCGCCGCTCGTGATGTGCTCGGCGGCGCGGGTGAGGACGAGCAGCGGCCGCAGGACGCTGCTCGCGGCGCCCCACGCGAAGAACGCGGCGAGCGCGAGGAAGACCGGCGTCAGGGCGAACATCCGCCGCCGGAACGCGAACGCGGGCGCGAAGGCGTCGGCCGCCCGCTCGCGGACGACGACCCCCCAGGGGAACAGGTGGAGGGGGGCGAACGCGACGATGTCGTCCTGGACGCGCCCGGCGAAAGGCCGCTGGTCGCGGAGGAGAGGCCGGAGGACGTCGGCGGAGACCGGCGGTCTCCGCGCGGGTCCCGTGTCCGTCGTCGCCACGACCTCTCCCGCGGCGTCTATGAGGTCGGTCGCGTGGCTCTCGCCCGCCTGTGCGGCCGGCAGGAGGCTGGCGAAGACGGGTCGCGCGGGATCGAGGCTCGCGCCCGCGATGCCCGTGGTCTTCCCGTCGAGATCCACGAGCGGGACGAAGAGGAAGAGCCGTTTCGCGCCGTTCGCGAGCGTCGTGAGCGCGGACGCCGCTCGGCGGCCGGTCGCGACCGCCTCGCGGGCCGCCGGCATCGCGATGAGCCGGTCGTCACGGTGCCCGCCGGCCGGCTCCTCCCACAGGATTTCGCCGGCCGGGCTCAGGAGGAAGACGCTGGTGAAGAGATGCGAGCGCCGATACGTGGCGAGGAGGGCGGCCCTCCGCGCGGGACTGTCGGGCTCCACGCCTCCCCCATAGAGGCCTTCGAGGTCGTCGCGCATGATCTCCTCGACGTGATCCACGGCGCTGCGGGCCACCCGCTGCTGGTCGCGCATGACGCGGGCGGAGAGGTCGTCGAGGGCGTTCATGCTCAGGATTCCGAGGATGACGAGGGGCGCGAGGAGCCCGAGCGCGACGAGCAGGAGCGCCCGCGCCTGCAGGGCATTTCGGACCCCGAGGCGCGGACTTCGCTCGTGGCTCACGACGTCGGCGGTATTTTAGGCGCGGCGGGCTCGGGCTCGTGACGCGCGACCTGGCCCGGAACGGGCTCGCCATAGAGCCGCGCGTATTCGAGCGGATGCTCGTGCCGGAGCCGTTCCTTGCTGATCTTGCCCGTGAAGATGCTCGCGTCGTACGGGAAGATCCCGGGCGCGAGGTGGGCGTTGTAGATGTGCCAGGTGATCACGACGAGGAACGCCATGAGGCCTTCGTTGCTGTGCGCGACCTTCGAGACCGGGATCAGCTCGCCCGGAAGGAAGCGGGTCACGAGCATGGGGAAGTAGAGCACCAGGCCGGTCGAGATCATGACGAGGCCGCCGAGGACGAGCCCCCAGTACTCGAACTTCTGCCGGTAGTCGAAGCGGTCGAACTTCGGCTGCGACTCCACGGCGCCGAGGTCGTAGCGGAGCTGCTGGATCGCGTCCTTGAAGTCCTGGCGGTTCGGAAGCAGCGTGAGCTTCATCTTCCGCTCCGCCGCGAGGATCACGGCCGCGCCGAGATGCCATAGCGTCAGGACCGAGAACACGAGGCCCGACGCGCGGTGGATGAACCGCACGTGGTCGAGTCCGCCCAGCGCGCGGACGACCCCGCGCGCCCACCCCGTCTCGAAGAACTTCTGCGGGAAGCCCGTCAGCGCCAGGAGGACGAACGTCGTCATGACGACCACGTGCTCGAAGCGCTGCCTCTTCGAAAAGCGGACGGCGTATTCGGTCATCGGTTCACCAGCACGCGCCAGAGGTGGAGGAGGATCTGCAGGCAGAGCCCTCCGATGATGAAGGGGATGAAGATCTTGTAGAAGACGCCGACCGCCCAGACGAGAGGAGCCCTTTTCAGGCTCGGCTCGTAGTGCGAGAGCCACGCGGAAGGGAAGTTCTTCGAGGCGCCCGGATGGCATTTCGCGCAGGTCTTCTGGAGGTTCGCCTTCAGCACCTGGGAGCCCCCGTTCCGCGCCTTCGTGATGTCGTGCGTGCCGTGGCAGTCGATGCAGAGCGCCGTGACGACCTTCGGCTTCTCGCCGGAGGTGGCCAGCTTCGCGCTCATGCCGTGAAAGTCGGAGAGGTACGACGCGAGGACGTTCGTCGAAAGGCCGTACTTGGCCATCAGGGGCTTGTTCGTGTGGCACTTGGCGCAGAGGTCGATCGTCGTGAGGCGCCAGTCCTTCGTGCGCGGATCCGCGATGTCGTGCGCATGGTGACAGTCGGTGCAGACGGGCACGTCCGGATTGCCGGAAGCCATCGCCATGCCGTGGACGCTTTTCGCGTACGTCTCGGCCATGTCGCCGTGGCAGCCCCCGCAGGTCTCCGAGACTCTCGTTCGCGGCTCGGTGGGGCGCATGATGTCGTGCGCGCCGTGGCAGTCCACGCAGAACGGCGCGCTTCCCCCCTTTGCGAGGATCTTGTAGTGCACGCCGTCGAGCGCCTTCGTGTAGTTCTCGAAGTGGCAGGTCTTGCAGAGATCCTTGAAGGAGGCGCTGAAGGCCGCCTTGTCCTTCGCCGTGAAGGCCGGGTGCGGGATCTCGGCCTGCGCCGGATGGCAGCCCGTGCAACCCTGACGCGCTCCGTGGACGGACTTCTCGAATGCGTCCCGCGAGACGTAGAGAGACTGCTGCTCACCGCTCGGAAGCGTGACCGACGCGTCCTTGTCCCCGTGGCAGCCCTGGCAGGTCTCGACTTCCTCGCTGCGCGTCGTCGAAGCC
>DATGDV010000137.1:0-4734 GCA_035310685.1 Thermoanaerobaculia bacterium | reverse complement strand
GCCCGCCGCGAGATCGCGCCGGCTAGTCCTCCCCGTGCTCTCACTTTTCCCGTCCGGTGGACGGTGTAGACGGGGCCTGTCCGCCCGTTCTCAACCCCGGATCCGGCTCTGCTCCGCCGGGGTGGCGGTAGATTTGTCCTTGACGGGTTCCATCAGCCTCAGCGTTCGGAAGAAACCGTCAGACCCGAGCCCTTGAGGAATGCGGCGGCCGCCGCGGCCTTGTCGCGGTTCGCCTTGTACACGGGGGAGTTCGGCTCTTTCGCGACCGCTTTCTCGAAGAAGCCGACGGCCTCCTCGTAGCGGCCGCGCTCGTACGCGACGGCGCCGGCCTCGTCGTCGAGCAGCGCCTTGTCGAGCACGGCCGACCGAGCGAGGCTCTCCGCGGCGTCCTTCAGCGCCCCGGTCTGCCGCAGCGCGCGGGCCAGCGCCCAGGCGCCTTCGAGGTTCGCGGGGTCGCGAAGAACGGCCTTCCGGAGAGGCTCGATCGCCTCGGCGGCCTGGCCGCGCTCGAGCAGGAGGGAGCCGAGACCGCGGAGCGCGGGGGCATAGTCGGGATCCGCGCGGATCGCCTCGCGATACTCCTTTTCCGCTTCCTTCCAGAGGCCCTTCTTTCGAAGGGTCGCGGCGAGATTCGCCCGCACGATCTCGCGATCCGGCTCGAGGGCAGCAGCCTTCATGAGCGGGTCGAGAGCCGCATCGACGTCCCGGGCCTGCAGGAGGACGCTCGCGTACTCGGTCAGGACGGAGACGTCCTTCGGAGACGCAGCCGCCGCGGTCGCGAAGACCTGCCGCGCGTGCACGAGATCGCCGTCCGCGTACGCCCTCCGGCCGAGCGCGAGGAGGCGCGCGCCGTTCTGGGGATTCACCTCGGTGGCGCGGCGCAGCGCGTCGAGGGCGGCGTCCCAGTTCTTCTCGCCGAGCGAAAGCTCGTACAGATCGAGAAGGGTCCCCTCGTTCTTCGCGTTGTACTTGAGCGACTGCTTGAGCGTCGCCTCCGCGAAGGCTCTCTCGCCGCGCAAGGCATAGGCGTTCCCGAGGAGGCGATAGGCGTCGCTGGACTGCGGATCGATCTCGAGGAGGCGGTTCGCGGCCGATTGAGCGTTCAGCGCGTCGCCGCGGGCGAGGGCGGCTCGGCCCAGCGCGAGGTAGTCCGTGCCGGATCCCGGAGGCGCGGTCACGCCGCCGGCCGGCGGCCGGGAGCCGGGGGTCGTCGTCGGAGAAGGCTTCGGGACGCCCGGTCCAGACGCGCGAACCTTCGCAGCCTCCGCGAACCTGCCCTGCTTCTCGTACGCCTGCGCGAGGAGGTCGAGCGCCTCGGCGTCGAGCTTCTCGCGCGGCACGCTGTAAAGGAGGTCGTGGATGACGTCGTCGGTGTTGCCGTCGGCGAGCTTCTCTCTCGCGACGCGCTTGAGTTCGGTGATGTCGGCCACCGGAGGCGGCAGGGCCGCGAGTGCTGCCGCGCGAACCTCGCCCGCGAGCTTGACGAACTCGGGCGAGAAAAAGTCGGGCACGATCTCGAGGTCGGGGCTGCCCGTGAACGCGCGGCGGAGCGCCTCCTGGGCTTCGGATCTCTTCGCGTCGTTGAAGTGCGCCCAGGCCGCCTGGACGAGCATGCGCGACCGGCGTTGGGGATCGCTCGCCGCGGAAGCGGAGCTCTCGAACTTCAGCGCCGCTTTCCGGAACTGGCCGGAGTTGATGGCCTTCCGCGCCTCCTTTTCGAGCGACTCCGAGCCTTCCTGTGCGGAAAGCGGGCCGCGCAGGAAAAGCAGGATCGCGGCGGCCGCGAAAAACACGCGCATGCGCATGCCCCGGATTGTAGCTACTCCTTCTTCAGCTCGATGGCGGGAAGGACGTAGACGTCGTCTTCCTTGAGATCCACGGACCGCGCCTCGGTCCGGTAACCCGCAAGGCTCACCGAGATCTCGTGGGGACCGGCTCGCAGCGTCTTCCTGATCGGGGTACCGGAAGAGGGACCGACGAGGACGCCATCGATGCGGATCTCGGCGCCGGCGGGACGGGCGGTGAGCGAGAGGATCGCGCGAGGAGGGAACTTGCCGGTGATCGTCAAGGGGACCGGATTCGCAGCGGGGATCTCGAACTCCTCCTGGACCTTCGTGAACCCCGGAGCGTCGAACACCGCGACGTACCGTCCCGGCTTGAGCGTGACGCGCGTCGCAGCCGGCAGGCTGGACGGGTGCTTCTTTCCGTTGATCGAGAGCTCGGCGTAGATGTTCGACTTGAACGTGACAACGGCGGCCGTCGGCACCTCCTTGACCGCGACGGTCGGCTCGGGTACGGCCGTGGGCGTCGGCTCGGGAGGTGCCGTCGGCGCGGGAGCGGCGGTCGGCACGGGCGCGGGGGTGGGCACGGCCGGAATCGCGGAGCGCCGCTGGTGTACGACGTACCACGCGCCGCCCGCCACGGCCAGGAGGATGCCCGCCGCGGCGAAGACCTTCAGGGCGAGAGCCGAGCCCCCGCCCTCCTCCCGCGCCGGGACCGCACGGACGACGCCCGTGTCGGTATGGAGGCGTACGTCTCCGATGCCCCCGGGAGCGGGCTTCGGGGTGGCGGGCGCGAGAGGTGTGTCGAGGACGCGCGAGGCCCTGCCTCCGGTCGGTGTCCGGGGTGACACGGAAGCCGTGTTCGGGATGCCCGACGTCGGCGTGGCGACGGTCTTCTCCATGTCGCTTTCCGGCATCTGAAAGGCGTGTCCTTCGGGCACGCTCTGGAGAAGCGCCAGACACTCGACGCGCATTTCGGCGCAGGACGAGAAACGTCTCGTGCGGTCCTTCTCGAGAGCCTTGAGGATCATGGCGTCGAGGCCGTGCGGCAGCGCGGGGTCGAGCGAGCTCGGCGGCGCGGGAGGCTCGTTCATGATCTTGTAGAGGACCGTCGAGATGTGGTCGCCCGTGAAGGGCTTCTGGCCGGTCAGCATCTCGTAGGCGAGGACGCCGAGGGAGAAGATGTCGGTCCGAGCATCGAGGTCCTCTCCGCGGATCTGCTCCGGCGCGAGGTACGAGGCCGTGCCGAGCGTGATGCCGGTCTGCGTGAGCGTCGATTGGGAGACCAGCGACTTCGCGATGCCGAAGTCCATGATCTTCACGGACCCGTCCTCGAGAATGCGGATGTTCGACGGCTTGATGTCGCGGTGGATGATCCCCGTCGAATGCGCGTAGCCGAGCCCGTCGCACACGTCGACCAGGATCTGGAGCTTGCGCGCGAGACTGAGCGGAACCTTCTTCTTGATGGCCTTGTCGAGATCGTCGCCGGTGAGGAACTCCTGAACGATGTAGGGCGTGCCGTCTTCGGTCACGCCGAAGTCGTAGATCGTCGTGACGTTCCGGTGGTGCAGGTTCCCCGCGAACTCGGCCTCGCGGAAGAAGCGCTTCTTGATCTCTTCTTCCTCGCTCTGGCAGGTCTTGATGGCGACGGCTCGCTTGATGAAGGGATCGCGCCCCTTGTAGACGGTTCCAAATCCGCCCACGCCGATCTTCTCGACGATCTGGTACTTACCGACTTGAGTCAGCATGGAGCCAAAAAAATCGTACCACGCGGCTATCATCCCGGCGTGACTCGTTTCGCCCGGCACCTCGCGGTCGTTCTCGCGGCCCTCGGCGCGGGCTGCGGTTCGCCCGACACGAATCCCGCGCCGTCCCCGAGTGCGCCTCTGTCGCGGGCGGCCGAGCCGCGCGACGTCTACCGGCCGCCCGCGGACGGGCGCGTGACGGCGGCGCAGGTGGAGATGTTCCTGTCCGTTCTCGACCGCGTGCGCCTCGACCTCCGTGGGGTGAAGCCCACGCCCGTCGGCGATCCTCTGTCGACCGTTCCCGCCGACGTCGCGGCGGCCCGCGCCCGCAACATGAACGTCGAGGAGTTCCTGTGGGTGAAGGAGCGCGTCCTCGAAGCCGAGGCCGCGGCCATGACCGCCCGCCTCAACGCCGCCGCTCTCACGATGCTCGAGAAGACGCTGGCCGACCTCAAGGCCCGCCGGGCGGACGCGGCGGACGAGGGCTCCCGGAAGCTCCTCGCCGAGCAGACGGCGCAGTTCGAGGCCGAGGCCGAACGGGTGCGCAAGGAATCGAAAGTGCGCGAGAGCGACGCGGTCCGCTCGAACATGAAGACGCTCGAGCCGTACCGCTCGCGCCTCGCGGCCTCGCAGGACGCGCTGGAGAAGCCGCTCCTCAAGGAGGCGGAGAAGAGCGCGCCGGGCCCGGCGTCGCGCAAGCCATGAAAATCGACGAGAGAAACCAAGATCTTCGGGGGACAGGTCGTGCCTGAGATTCGAAGAGTCGGGGTGCTCGGGGCCGGGTTGATGGGGTCGGGAATCGCAGAGGTGTGCGCGAAGGCGGGTTACGAGGTCGCGGTCCGCGAGGTCGACGAGAAGGCGCTCGCCGCGGGCCGCCGCCGCATCGAGAATTCACTTTCGAAGGCAATGGAACGCGGCAAGCTGGACGCCAAAGCAGGAGACGAGATCCGGGCGCGGCTGAGGTTCTCCTCTTCACTCGAAGAATTCGCTTCCGTCGATCTCGTCATCGAGGCGATCGTCGAGAACCTCGAGGCCAAGCGCGAGGTCTTCAAGGCGCTCGACGCGCTGTGCGCCCCGCACGCGATCTTCTGCTCGAACACTTCGTCGCTCACGGTCGCCGAGATCGCGGCCGCCACCGCCCGGCCGGACCGCTTTGCAGGGCTCCACTTCTTCAACCCCGTCCCCGTCATGAAACTCGTGGAGGTCGT
>DATGDV010000136.1:0-3456 GCA_035310685.1 Thermoanaerobaculia bacterium | reverse complement strand
GCGCCAGGAAGAGTTCGCGGCCGCACAGCACATCCCGCTCCATGGAGCGGGCGAGGGCATCTGCCACTCCCTCGTCCTCGAGCGCCACGCCCTCCCCGGCCAGGTCGTCGTCGGGTCCGACTCGCACACGACGCACGCCGGCGCGCTCGGGTGCCTCGCGTTCGGGATCGGCACGACGGAGGTCGCGTGCGCGTGGCTCTCCGGCGACGTGCGCGTGAAGGTCCCGGCCACGATCCGCGTCGTCCTCGAAGGCCGGCGGCCGCCCGGCGTCGCGGCGAAGGACGTCATGCTCGCGCTTCTCGCGCACCCGTACGTGAAGGGCGGCGGCGCGATCGGGAAGGTGCTCGAGTACGCGGGCGAGGCGGTGGCGGCCTTTTCGGTCGATGAGCGCGCCACGCTCACGAACATGGCGGCCGAGGCGGGCGCGTTCTCGGGCATCGTGGCGCCCGACGAGAGGACGGCGCGCTATCTCGCCGAGCGGCGGGGAATGCCGCTCTCCGAGGCGCGCCGCCTCTGCGAAGGGCTCGCCTCCGACGAGGACGCCGTCTTCGATTCCGAGCTGCTCTTCGACGTCGGCGCGCTCGCGCCGATCGTGGCACTGCCCGGCGACCCGGGGAACGGCGTCGCCATCTCGGACCTCCCGGCCCCCGTCCCCATCGACATCGCCTACGGGGGATCCTGCACGGCCGGCAAGCGCGAGGACATGGAGATGCTCGCGGCGGTGCTCGCGGAAGGCCTCGCGCGCGGCAAGAGCGTCGCGCCGGGCGTCGCCTTCTACATTCAGTTCGGAAGCCGGGACGTGAAGGAGTGGTGCCGCGAGAAGGGCTACCTCGACCTTTTCACGCGGGCGGGCGCCCGGCTCGTCGAGCCCGGCTGCGGGGCCTGCATCAACGCCGGGCCGGGCGTCTCGACCCGGGACGACGAGGTCACGGTGAGCGCCATCAACCGGAATTTCCCCGGGCGGAGCGGGCCGGGGCGCGTCTACCTCGGGAGCCCGTACGTCGTCGCCGCCTCGGCCCTCGCGGGAAGGATCGCCGCATGGAATCCCGGCGCCTGAGGCCGGTCGCCCTCGTCGCCGCCGCGGCGCTCGTGACGGGCTGCCGCTTCGCGTGGAACCTGTGGGCGCGCGGAGATCTCGCACGCGACGCGAAGAGCCTGGTGGCCCGCCAGGGCGTCGTGGTCTCGAGCATGAGATGCCGCATGTTCGGTACGCTGCGCGCGGGTGCGTGCATCTTTCCCCTCTCCGCCGAGGAAACGTCGCGGGTCGTCCAGGGCCTGAGGCTGCGCGTCCTGACGCCGACGGAGAACATCCGCGAGTTTCGCGGCGGGTGCTCGCAGACGCCGCCGTTCGACACCGGATTCGTCCGCGCGTTCCGGTCCGGCGCGTTCCGCCCGGCCGAGCTCAGGCTCCGCGACGGCGGGGGATTCGACTACGTGTACCTCTACCAACACCCGACGTCCGGCACCGCGTGCCTGCAGACGTCCTACACGCAGGAGGGCGCCGTCGGGACCGCGGCGTCCCCGATCACGAACTGACGCGTAAGGCCCCCGGTCGCCCGGGGGCCGGGGAGCCGTCGAAGCGGAGAAGCGTTATTTGCCGACGACCTTCACGACCGCCGTCGAGCCGGGAATCCTGTCGGCGGCCATCGGCTCGAAGCGCCCGCCGAGACACCCGGCGAGGAACCTCTCGGCGCGGGCGTTGAAGTCGATCCGGTTCTCCGGCCGTGCGAAGCCGTGCCCCTCGTCGGGATAGAGCACGTAGGTCACGCTGCCCTTGTTCTTCTCGATGGCGTCGACGATCTGCTCGGACTCCCTGACGTTCACGCGCGGGTCGTTCGCGCCCTGACCGATGAGGAGCGGCTTCTTGATGCGGTCGGCCTTGAAGAGGGGCGATGCGTTCCGGATGAGCTCGGCGTCCTTCGGATCGTCCACGTTGCCGATTCGGACGTCCATCGTGGCGCGCTCGGGCTTCCAGTAGGGCGGGATCGACGCGATCAGCGTCTTGAGATTGGAGGGGCCCACGATGTCCACGCCGCAGGCGAAGACGTCCGGCGTGACGGTCAGACCGGCGAGCGTGGCGTAGCCGCCGTACGAGCCTCCGAAGATGGCGACCTTCTTCGGGTCCGCGATGCCTTCCTTCGCGGCCCAGCTCACGGCGTCGACGAGGTCGTCGTGCATCTTCAGGCTCCACTGGCGATTCCCGGCGTTCAGGAACTTCTTGCCGTATCCGGTGGACGCGCGGTAGTTCACCTGGAGAACGGCGTAACCGCGGTTCGCGAACCACTGCGCGTAGGAGCTGTAGCCCCACGTGTCGCGCCCCCAGGGTCCGCCGTGAACGAAGAGGACCATGGGCAGGCCCCTGGCCGGCACGCCCACCGGCAACGTGAGGTACGAATTGAGGCTCATCCCGTCCCGGCTCTTGATGACGACGGGCTTCATCGCCGCGAGCGCCAGGCCCTGCAGCTTCGGCCTCTGCGACAGGAGGAACGTGCCCTTCTTCGCCGCGCGGTCCCAGCGCCAGTACGTGACGGGACCACGGTCCGAGTCGAAGGCGACGAGCCAGGCGTCGTCGGCGAGCGTGCGACTGACGACCTTGAAGTCGCCGTCGGTGAGCTTCGCGATGCCTTCGAAGTCGGCCTTCACGGACGGATCGAGAACCGTCCACGCGGCGCGGCCCGGAGCGAACGAAACCGCCTCGACGACGTGGCTCCTGGGATTGATGAGGACGTCCTCGGCGTCGACGTCCCTGGACGAGGCGAGAACCTTCTCGGCTCCGGTCGAAAGATTCTTCTCGACGAGGGCCGCCGTGTCGCGCCCGATCGAGGACTTCAGGATCAAGGCCGTACCGTCGGCGTTGAAGCCCTGCATGTCGAGGATCTCGTCGGGGCCGACCTTGACGAGGGTCCTCCAGGGAGATTTCACGTCGTCGCGCACCCGGATCTCGGTCCCGCCGTCGAGGGTCTGAGCCTGGCCCGCACGAACCCGGAACTTCGCGTCTGCCCCCCAGGCGAGGACGTCGCCGGGGTTCTGCGTGTCCAGGACGAGGGCCCCCGTCTGCAGGTTCAGCCGGTGGACATCGAAGAGCTCCCGGTTCCTCAGGTTCATCGCGACCAGGATCTCGTCGGGGAAGCCGGGATCGGTCGCGACCAGGTTCGCCTGCACGCCCTGGAACGGCGTGTAGTCGCGCACGTTTCCTGAATCCAGGTCGACCCCGTACCCGTGCCAATTCTCGTCCCCGTCGGCATCCTGGGCGTAGAGCACCGTCTTGTTGTTTTGGGCCCAGAAGTACTGGCGGATGCCACGCTTCTTGTCGGCCGTGACCATCTTGTCGTCGTCCTTGCCGACGGTCTTGACCCAGACCTGCAGGACGTTCTTCTTGTCCGGCGCGAGCCACGCGAGCCGCTGGCCGTCGGGCGAAAGCCGGGGCTGGGTGCGCTCGGGGTTCCCGAACAGGAT
>DATGDV010000135.1:0-1861 GCA_035310685.1 Thermoanaerobaculia bacterium | reverse complement strand
CGGCCGTCTTCGCCGACGCGCTTTCGGAAGCGGCCGACAAGGACCCGCGCGTCGTGGGCGTGACGGCGGCGATGCCGGAAGGCACCGGAATCGACCGCTTCGCGAAGAGGTTCCCGGGGCGCGCCTTCGACGTCGGCATCTGCGAGCAGCACGCCGTGCTCTTCGCCGCGGGCCTCGCGACGCAGGGCTTCCGGCCGGTGTGCGCGATCTACTCCACGTTCCTGCAGCGGGCCTACGACCAGATCATGCACGACGTGTGTCTCATGGACCTGCCGGTCGTCTTCGCGCTCGACCGGGCCGGGGTCGTCGGCGCGGACGGCCCGACGCACCACGGCGTCTTCGACCTGACGTACCTGCGCGTCTTCCCGAACATGCAGGTCTGCGCGCCGAAGGACGAGAACGAATTGCGGCATCTCGTCGCGACGGCGCTGGCCTCGGACCACCCCACGGCGATCCGGTATCCCCGCGGGGCGGGCTACGGCGTCGCGATGGACCCCGAGGCGCGGATCCTCCCGGTCGGAAAAGGCGAAGTGCTGCGCGTCGGGAAGGACGGCGTCGTCTTCGCCGTCGGCGATCCCGTCGTGCCGGCGTGGAAGGCCGCCGAGCGCCTCGCGAAGGAAGGCGGCCCGTCGCTCACCGTCGTGAACGCCCGCTGGGTCAAGCCCCTCGACCGGGAGCTTCTCGCGCAGTTCGTAAAAGCGGGGACGAGGCTCCTGACGGTCGAGGAGAACCAGCTCGCGGGCGGATTCGGCTCCGCCGTGGTCGAGGCGCTCGAGGAGGTCGGCATCGAAGCCGACGTCAGGAGAATCGGCATTCCCGACCGCTTCGTTCCGCACGCGACGCAGGCGCAGCAGCGCCAGGCTCTCGGGCTCGACGAGGACGGCCTCCTCGCCTCGTTCCGCGAGCACGCCGGCTCGGGCGGCCAGGTCGTCGCGCTCGCGACGCGGTCGGCGTAAGAAGGGCTACGTCCGCCGGTCGAGGCCCCGGTCGTCCCACGAGGAGGGATCCTCGAGCGGCTCGAGGTGCGTCGTCACGGTGCTGCCGGGCAGCGCCGCCGTGACGCCGCGTTCGATCTCCTCGCAGAGATCGTGGCCCTGCCTCACGGACCACGAGCCGGGGACGAGGACGTGCATCTGGACGAAGCGGCGCGGTCCGGCGGCGCGCGTTCTCAGGCCGTGGATGACGACGCCGCGGGCGTGAAAGCGCTCGAGGAAGCCGGCGAGAGCGGCCTGGTCGTCGTCCGCGATCGAGCGGTCGAGAAGGCCGTGGCTCGTTTCCTGAAGGAGGCGTAGGCCGGTCCACACGATGTTCGCGGCGACGAGGAGGGCGACGACGGGGTCGAGGACGAGCCAGCCCGTCACCTTCACGAGGAGGACGCCCACGAGAACGCCGGCGGACGTCCAGACGTCCGTCAGCAGGTGCTGGGCGTCGGCCTTGAGGGTGATGGAGCGCAGGCGCTTCCCCGCGCGCAGGAGGAGAACGCCCACTCCGCCGTTGATCGCGGAGGCGACGACCGAGATCCCGAGGCCGAGCCCCACGTTCTCGATCGGCTCGAGGTGCATGAGGCGACCGACGGCGGCGACCGCAATCGCAGCCGCCGCCGCGAGAATCATCATTCCCTCGAAACCGCTCGAAAGGTATTCGGCCTTCGCCTGCCCGAAGGAGTAGGTCGCGTCGGCCGGCTTCCCGGCGCGCCAGAGCGCCCAGAGCGCCACGAGAGCCGCGAGAAGGTTCACGCCCGATTCGGCGGCATCGGAGAGAAGGCCGACCGAGCCCGTGATCTTCCAGGCGACGACCTTCAGGCCGAGAGTCGCGATCGCGGCCGCGATCGAAATGCCGGCGTAGAAGGTGGGGAGGCGCG
>DATGDV010000134.1:0-6323 GCA_035310685.1 Thermoanaerobaculia bacterium | reverse complement strand
TCTCCCCGTCCTGTATCCCGAACGCCTGACGCCCACCGTTCAGCGGAGCCTCGCCGCGCTCGTCGTCGCCGTGAACGTCGTCGTTTACGCGCTCGTCATTCGAAGGCGCAGAGCGGCGCCGGCTCCGTCGCCGCGCGGGGGGTTCGATCGCACCGGGATGTGCTAGCGGAGACCGAACTTCCTGCGCGCGGCGTTGAGCCGGTTGTCGATGGCTTCCTGACGCATGGCGCCCTGGAAGCCTCCCGCGCCGAGGGCGGCGTGCGAGCCCTCGGTGAGCGTCGCGCGCATGAGCGTGAGCGCCTGTCGCGCTTCCTCCATACCCGTCCGTTCGTCCTCCGTCGTGCCGCCTCTGCAGACCGACTCGGCGCTCGAGATTGCGGAGGTGACGCGGCCCTCGGCTTCGCTCCATTTCGCGGAGTCGACGGGCATCGAGAGGAGAAGGCGCGTGGCTTCGGCCAGAGATGAATTCGCGCTCTCCGCCGCCGTCATGCAGGCGGGGCCGGGGGACGTCTCGGCTCCGGCGGAGCGGACGGTCGGCGTGGCGTCTTTCGGGGCTCTTCGGAAGTACCACACGGCGAGAGCGATCGCGGCGGCGACGATCAGGAACCTGCGCATGCGGCCTCCGTGTGCGTCCTCAGCGTAGCACGCGTCTCGGGACGATCCGGCCGGGGAAAGACGGCCGCGCCTGTAGACTCGCCGCGTGGAAAACGCGTTCGACGCCGACGTCGTGATCGTCGGCTCCGGGTTCGGCGGGAGCGTGAGCGCGCTGCGCCTCGCGGAGAAGGGCTACCGCGTGCTCGTCCTCGAGAAGGGCACGCGCTTCTCCTCTTCCGACTTTCCGAAGTCGAACTGGAACGTGAAACGCTGGCTCTGGCTGCCGTCCGTGGGCTGTCGCGGCCTCTTCAAGATGACCTTCCTTCCGCACGTCACGGCGCTCTCGGGCGTCGGCGTCGGCGGCGGATCGCTCGTCTACGCGAACACGCTCCCAATCCCTCCCGACGAGTTCTTCTCCGCGCCGTCCTGGGGAAGCCTCGCCGAGTGGAAAAGCGAGCTCGCGCCGCACTACGCCACCGCCAGGCGGATGCTGGGCGCCACGCGCGTGCCGTTCACGACGTTGCCCGACGAGGTCCTCCGCGACGTGGCGAAGGACATCGGCCGGGAGGACGGCTGGTCGCCCACGGACGTCGGCGTCTACTTCGGGGAGCCCGGCGTGAAGGTGCCCGATCCCTACTTCAGCGGCGAGGGTCCCGAGCGCGCCGGCTGCACGCACTGCGGCGGCTGCATGGTCGGGTGCCGGCACGAGGCGAAGAACACGCTCGACAAGAACTACCTCTGGCTGGCCGAGAAGCGCGGCGCGAAGGTCGAGGCCGACACGGAGGTCACGTGGGTGCGGCCGCTCGAGGGCGGCGGCTACGCGGTCACGGCGCGCACCGGCCGCTCGCCGTTCCCGTTCTTCAGGAGGACGCGGACGCTCACGGCGAAGAGCGTCGTCTTCTCGGGAGGGGTCCTCGGAACGGTGGAGCTCCTCCTGAAGCTGAAAGAGAGCCCCGAAGGCCTCCCGAGGATCTCGGAGAAGCTCGGCGACTTCGTGCGCACGAACTCGGAGGTCCTCATGGGCGTGGTGACCGAGCGGCGCGACGTCGACCTCTCGGAGGGAATTGCGATCGGGTCGATCCTGCAGACCGACGCGCACTCGCACCTCGAGCCCGTGCGCTATCCCGCGGGCTCGGGCTTCTTCCGCCCGCTCGCGATGCCGCACGCACCCGGCGACACCGTGGGCACGCGCCTCCTGAACGCCGGCGCGATGTTCCTGAAGAAGCCCTGGGCGACGCTCAAGGCGGCGTTCGTGCCGGACTGGGCGAAATACACGATGATCCTTCTCTACATGCGCACGTCCGAGGGGACGCTCCGCATGAAGCTCGGCCGCGGAATCCGGACGCTCTTCCGGCGCGGCCTCACGACGGGGACCGGCAGCGGGCCGCAGGCGAAAGCGTGGGTCCCGGAAGCCACGGAGCTCGCGCGCCGCGTGGAGAAGAAGCTCGACGGGTATGTGGAGAGCCTCGCGACCGAGACGCTCCTCGGCATCCCGACGACCGCGCACATCCTCGGCGGCTGCTGCATGGGAGAGTCGGCGGAGAGCGGCGTCATCGACGAGCGCCATCGCGTCTTCGGGTACGAGGGACTCTACGTCGTCGACGGCTCGGCCATCTCGGCGAACCCGGGCGTGAATCCCTCGCTGACGATCACGGCACTCGCCGAGCGGGCGATGAGCCTGATCCCCGCCGCGAGCGCGGCGAGCGGTGCGACGCGCGCCGCCTGAAGCGTCCCGCTCGTCAGGGAGCGAGATCCGTTTCCTCGGCACCTCGATTTCTCGAAGGTGATCGAGGCCGGCCGGCTCAACGTCACGCTGATGGCCGACGTCTTCAACGTCCTGAAGAGGAACACCCAGTCGCGCACGCTACCTTCTCAGCTTCGAAACGCTAGCGCTGCGGCCATTGGTGACCCAGATGTTGGCCGCCGTTGGCCACCCCGATGTTCGCTCCATCAAAGGCGACGCCGATGGGCATCTTCCCGACGATGTAGGTCTCCAGGACGCCGCCATCGGTCTTTCGCAGCTTCGTCACCGTGTTGCTGGCAGCATTGGCCACCCAGATGTTCGTGCCGTCGGACACGACGCCAATAGGGAACTTTCCGACGTCGAAGGCGGGCGCGGCCTCGGAAGCCTTCGGGGGGCTTCCTGCCTCAGGAGGAGTGAGCGTTGCAGCCGGGGCTGGCTTCGGAGGGTTCTGCTGGTCCTGCTGCGCCAGACATGCGCCGGAAAGGGCGAGGGCGGTCATCGCGGCTGAGACGGCTCTTCTCATAGCTTCCCCCGAGTTCAACGACTCTACTAATTTGAAAGAACTAGTGTCGACAACTGTCTTGAACGTCAAGGATCGGTGATGGTGCTTCACGCACGCGCTCGTCGAGGTCCTTTCCGTCCTCTCGATCTCGCTCTTTAGCTAGGCCTTCTCCTGCCTTTTCAGACTCCACATGATGAGAAGGAAGCACACGGCGGCGACGTCGAGAAGCTCGAAACCGACCCAGAACTGCCCGAAGACGATCTTGCCGATGCCGAAGAGTGCCGTGTAGACGAGGACGATGCCGAGAATCCAGTTCACGAACGACATCGCGCCTCCGGGAATCGGCTCGCGCCCGAAGCCGAGGCGCCGCGAGACCGTCTCCCACCCGGGACCGCCGGGGCGGACCCGGCGGTAGAAGGCGTCGAGCGTTTCCTCGGAAACGGGTTTTGTCAGGAACGTGACGAGGACCCAGACGCACGTCGTGATCGCGACCGTGAGGAGCATGACGATCGCCTGGATCCGGAACTCCTCGGCCCCGAAGCCCGGGTCCGTCCTCGGAAGCGGGTTCTTGATCAGCACGAGGCTCGTGACGGACACGACCATCGACGCGAGCATCGCGGAGATCTCGCTCCACGCGTTGATGCGCCACCAGTACCAGCGGAGGATCAGGACGAGGCCCGTGCCGCTTCCGAGCGCGAGGAGAAACCGCCACGCGCTCTCGATCGTGGAGAGATTCAGCGTCACGACGATGGACGACAAGAAGAGGAGAACCGTCGTCCACCGCGAGACCATCACGTAGTGGGCCTCGCTCGCTCCCTTTCTGAGAAATCTCTTGTAGATGTCTCCAACGAGGTACGACGCCCCCCAGTTGAGATGGGTGCCGACCGTGGACATGTAGGCCGCGGCGAAACCCGCGAGCATGAAGCCCTTCCAGCCCGGGGGCAGGAGGTCGACCATGGCCTGCACGTACGCGGCTTCCTTGTCGGGCCGCCCGTTCACCATCACGCCGCCCGGATAGAGGATCACGGTCGCGAGCCCCGTGATGATCCAGGGCCACGGGCGGAGCGCGTAATGCCCGACGTTGAAGAACAGCGTCGCGAGGATGCCGTCGCGCTCGGTCCGCGCCGAGAAGATGCGCTGCGCGACGTAGCCGCCGCCGCCCGGCTCGGCGCCCGGGTACCACGCGGCCCACCACTGGACGGCGAGAAACGTGAAGAGCGCGATCGCGGGCATCCACACGGAGCCAGCGGGCGGCAGGAACGAGATGGCGAGGTCGATCGAGCCGAAATGCCGCTCGAGCCCGGTCGTCAGCGCATCGATCCCGCCGACCTTCCGGACGGCGAACCACGCGAGCAGGATGACGGCCGTCATCTTGATGACGAGCTGCACGAGATCGGTCCAGAGGACGGCCCACATTCCCGCGGCCGCCGAGTAGCCGACCGTGATGACGAAGCAGAGACCGACGGCCCAGACCGGCTGGATGCCGAGCGCGATCTGGAGGATCTTCACCATCGCGAGCGTGACCCAGCCCAGGATGATGAGGTTGATCGGGAGCGCGAGGTAGAGCGCGCGGAAGCCGCGCAGGAACGTGGCGGACTTTCCGCTGTAGCGGATCTCGGCGAACTCCACGTCGGTCATCACCTTCGCGCGCCTCCAGAGCCGCGCGTAGAGGAAGACCGTCAGCGTGCCGCTCATGACGAAGTTCCACCAGAGCCAGTTGCCGGCGACGCCGTGCGCGGCGACGAGGCCGGTCACGACGAGCGGCGTGTCCGCGGCGAACGTCGTCGCGATCATCGCGGAGCCCGCGAGCCACCACGGCACGGCGCGGCCGGCGACGAAGTACTGCTCGAGCGACTCGCCGCCCCGCTTCGTGAAGGCGACCCCGACGCCGATCGAGAGAAGGAAATAGGCGGCGACGATGCCCCAGTCGAGCAGCGTGAGCGTCATGCGCGAGCCGCCTCGAAGCTCACTTCTTCGGAGAGTGCGTCGTGGCCGGCGCGGGATGCGTCGCCGGCTTCGCCCCGTCGGCCGGAACGTATCCGGCCGGCCGCCTCACCGCGGCGACGGCCGGCACGGCGATGCTTCTCTTTCCGTTCTTCCCGATGCTTCGCGCGGCGAAGTAGTGGTTGTCGGTCGAGATCGAAGAAAGGACCGAAGAGAGATTTTCTTCGAATGAGGAAGAGGGTGACGGTGGCGCGGCGGGGGATGGTGGCGCGCCCGAGGTTCCCTTCATCACCGTCGCGGTGGCGGCGTTCGCCTCGACGGTCTTGACCACGCTCCAGCGCGCCTCGGTCGTCTCCCGCCACAGAATCTCGTAGCCCGCGCGCTCCGCGTCCTTATTCCCTTCTACGAAAATCTCCGCGGACGGCGTCACGGCTCCGCCAAGCGTCACCTTGCGCGGAGGCGCGGGAGCATTCGCCATCTCTTCCAGCGTCTTCTCGACGACGCTCGCCGTCTCGGCGACGAAGTCGAAGTCCATGAACTTCACGAGGTCGCCGTATTCGATCCCGTTCTCGACGCGCGGAGTCTGGTGCTCGTGGCGGTAGTCCTCGAGCGGCTCCGTGAAGCGCACGGCGGGGAGGCCCGCCTCGACGAACGGCCGGTGGTCCCCGCCCCGCCCGAAGCGGTCGAGCCGGAAGACGAGGCGCACCTTGTCCTTCCCGGCGACCTCCTCCACGAGGCGCGCCATCTGCCGGCCCGGCGAGTCGATTCCGTCCAGGCCGCCTTCGGAGAAGACGCGCACCCGCCGGTCGGCGCTCCCGTTCGTGGCGCCGACGATGTCGCACGTGATCATTCCGCCGACCGTGTAGCGTTGCTTCGTGAGCCACTCCAGGAGGCGCCTGGCGCCGAGGAGCCCCTGCTCCTCGCCCGCGACCGCCGCGAAGACGAGCGTCGCGCGCGCCCGCGCCGGCGCGAGCGCCCGGGCGGCGAGAATCGAAACGGCCGTCCCGGACGCGTCGTCGTCCGCGCCCGGGGCGTCCGCCGAAGGATCCATGATGTCCGAGGGCATCGAGTCGTAGTGGCCGGAGACGACGAACGCCGTGCGCTCCAGCGCCGGGTCCGCGCCGGGCAGGATCGCGTAGACGTTTTCCATCGGCACGGACGCGTTCTTGGTGCGCGGGGAGCTCGTCTCGAACTTGTCGACGACGACGCGCATCCGCTTTCCGGACTCGTTTTCGACCGCTTCGAGATGGCGGACGACCACGTCGCGCCCGCAGCCGATTCCTCGCTTCGTGTCCGTCCAGGACGACAAGGAATGGCGAGTGCCACACGCGGCGAGCGCCTCGACGATGGCGCGCGCATCCTCGGAAGGCGAGGCGAGGGCTCTCGGCGCCGCTGAGCTTCCGAGAATCAGGGCGACAAAACCCAGCCGCACGGGGCATTTGTTTCGCATACTCGCGCCGATGCTACGACACCCGTCCACTCTTCTGGCCGCCCTTGCTCTCCTGTTCCTGCCGGCACGTGCGGATGCCTCTCGGGCTT
>DATGDV010000133.1:0-8261 GCA_035310685.1 Thermoanaerobaculia bacterium | reverse complement strand
GGACGGTCTCCTGCGGATCCGTTCCGAGAATCTTCGTGCCGCGACGGCTCCTTCGGATCACGCCTGGGTCGCGCGGCCTGCGCCCGCCGACCACCCCGCGTTCGCGCGATCGCCGAAACGGCGTGCGCTTCACGCGCACCTCCTCGCGCTCGGGCGGCCGGCCTCGAGCGAGGAGCTGCGTGCCTCGGGGGCGTCGCCGGCGGTTCTCGCGGCCCTCCTGAAGGCGGGGCTCGTCTCCCGCGTGGAAATCGAGCGCCGTGCGGACCTCGCTCGGCACGTCGGCGCTTTCTCCGCGGATCGCAGGCCGGTTCCCACGACGGCTCAGCGCGCGGCGATAAACGCGATCTCCGGCAGCGTCCGCGCGCGGGTCTCGAAGGAGTTCCTCCTCGACGGCGTCACCGGAAGCGGCAAGACCGAGGTGTACCTCGCCGCGCTGGAGGCCGCCCGCGACGCGGGCCGCCGCGGGATCCTCCTCGTGCCCGAGATCGCGCTCGCGCCGGCTCTCGTGCGGCGCCTGGTCGCGCGCTTCGGCGACCGGGTCTCCCTCCTGCACAGCGGCTTGTCCGACGGCGAGCGAGCTTCCGAATGGGAGCGCGCGCGCCGCGGGGACGTGGACGCCGTGGTGGGCCCGCGATCCGCGGTTTTCGCGCCTCTTCCCGAGCTCGGCCTCATCGTCCTCGACGAGGCGCACGATGCCGCGTACAAGCAGGGCGAGTCGCCGCGCTACGACGCACGCGCCGTGGCAAGGGTGCGCGCGCACGAGGAGAGCGCGACGCTCGTCTTCGGCTCCGCGACGCCGTCGATGGAGCTGGAACGCGCCGCCCGGGAAGGGCGCCTCCCGCGCCTCGTCCTGCCGGAGAGGCCGGGTGCGCGGCCGCGGGCGGCGGTCGAGGTCGTGGATCTTCGGAAGGAGGCTCCGCGCGAAGGAGATCACGGACGGATCCTGTTCGCCTCCCGGACGGCGGAGATCCTCTCGGGATGCTTCGAAAGGGGAGAGCAGGCGATCCTTCTCCTCAACCGGCGGGGTTTTTCTCCGAGCCTGCTCTGCCGTGCGTGCGGAGAAGATTTCCGGTGTGCGAACTGCTCGGTGGCGCGCACGTACCACCGGCGTCACGAGAGGCTGCTCTGCCACTACTGCGGCAACGAAATCCGCCGGCCCGTGGCGTGCCCGTCGTGCGGGTCCGGAGTCCTCATGCCGATCGGGTTCGGGACCGAGCGCCTGGCCGAGCGTTTCGAGGAGCGCTTTCCGGGCATCCCCTATGCCGTCCTCGACCGCGACGCGGCTGCCCGGCGGGGCGGCGCCGCGGGCGTGCTCCTGGACTTCGAGGCCGGACGCTCCCAGGCGCTTCTCGGCACCCAGATGGTCGCCAAGGGCCACGACTTTCCGAACGCGACGGCGCTCGCGGTGCTGGATGCCGACGCGCTCCTCTCGTTTCCCGACTTCCGCGCGGCGGAGCGGACGTTCCAGCTCGTGACACAGGCCGCGGGACGGGTGGGCCGGGGCGACCGGCCGGGCATCGTCGCCGTGCAGACGGCCCGGCCCGACCACGAGGCGATCCGAGCCGCGGTGAGCCAGGACCATCCGGCCTTCGCGGACGCGGAGTTGCGATTCCGGAAGGCGTTCCGCTACCCGCCCTACACGCATCTGCTCCTCGCGCTCTTCGCCCACCTCGAGCTCCCGAAAGCGCACGGCGCGGCGGGAGCGGCCTTCACGGCGCTCGCGTCGGCCGACGTCGCGCGCGAGATCCGGATCCTCGGCCCTGCCCCCGCCCCGCTCGAAAGGCTCAAGGGCCTCTGGCGCTACCACCTCGTGGTCAAGGCCGAGAGCCGCGAGGCGATCGCGGAGGCCGGGCGCCTCCTCGCGGCACTGCCCGACCCTCCCCGCCTCGACATCGACCCGCAGAACCTCCTCTAGGGACAGCGGGAGGAGGCGAACGGAGGGACCGCGTAATCGGGCGCGTCGAGGGCGTCGGCGAGGTTGTTCGCGGCGGCGTCGCGCGCCGAGAGCGGGCGGAGGTTCCAGTGCCCTTCGATCAACCGGAGGATCGACGTGTGGTCGAAGGTCTGGCTGACGACCCTGCCGCCCCGCGTCCACGGAGACACGAGGAGGCACGGCACCCGGAAGCCGCGCAACGCATAGGCGGGATCCACGGCGGGAGCCTCGGAGGGCGGCACGTGGTCGAAGAACCCGCCCCACTCGTCGAAGGTGATCACGAGGAGAGTGCGCGGCCATGCCGGCGAGGTCGTGACGGCCCGGTACGTTCCCGCGAGCCAGGCCTCTCCGGCGCGCACGTCCCCGAACGGATGGTCGTCGGCGGATTCGCCCGTGCCTTCCCCCGCGCTCGGGGCGTCGACGAACGCGACCGCGGGCAGGCTTCCGCTCGCGCAATCCGCGAGGAACTCGCCGTAGGAGCGGGTGATCGTCTGATACTTCGAGCCCCAGAGCGTGAGGAAGACGAAGGGGAGCGACGAGGAGTAGTAGCGGCCTTCGAGATGCGCGTCCTCGAGGCGGTCCCAGACCGTGGGGAGCGCGCAGAGGTCTCCGGTATTCTCGAGCCGGTCGGTGACGCCCGCGTTGAGGTAAAGGCGGTTCGGAAAAGTCGGCCCCATGATGGGCGCGAAGTAGCGGTCGCAGACGGTCCAGTCGAGCGCGGCCCGTCCGAGAAACGGGAGATCGACCGCTGTGTAGTAGCCGATGGCGAACGTGTCGTTGACGCCGGCGCGAAGCCACCCGTCGCAGGCGCCGCGGTCGAACGCGACGCGTCCGCCGGTCCACGAGTGGTCGGGGTCGGGGTGTCCGCAGCCCTGGAAGTCAGGCGCGAGCGGGTGCGTGGCGTGCAGGACGCCTTTCGCATCCGCGTAGACGAGCCCGGCCTGCCTCCCGTCCGCTCCGGGCAGCCAGCCGAGGAGATGGTCGAAGGAGCGGTTCTCCATCGTCACGACGACGACGTGCCGGAGACCCGTCCCTCGCCGCCGCACCACTCCCGGTCTCTCGTCGTAGACGGGAAGATGTATGCCGGGAACGAGAAAGGCTCCCGCCGCGGCGGATCGGCAGAGAAACTGGCGTCGCGAGATTCCGGCCACGGAGCGCCCCCTTTCGCGTCGCGCCCCGCAGCAAGCTTGCCATACTTCAGATCAGCCGTATCTCGACATCGACCGCCGGAACTGGCTTTGATGGGTGCAGAACTCGGACGGATGGACCTTTGACACGTTTACGCTACTGGCAAGCACGCCTCCTGAACGGGATGCGGAAAGTCGCGGCGGGACTTCGCCCGTTCAATGAGTCCGTATGGCCCGGCGTTCGCAACGATCTTTTCGTGGCGCACGAATCCCTCTACCAGCTCGCGGCTCCATACGCAGAAGGAGCCCGAGTTCTCGATGCTGGCTGCGGCACGGGGTATGGTGCGGCGGTCTTCGCCAGCGCCGGTGCGCGGTCGGTGCTCGCAATCGATTGCGATCCGTTGAGCATCTGGTTTGCACGCGGCCATTTCTCCCATCCGGCGATCTCGTTTCGCAAGGCAGACTGCGAGCGACTTGCGCTGCCGGCTCAATCGCTCGATCTCGTCTTCAGTTCCAACGTTCTCGAGCATCTCGAACATCCCGAGACGTTTCTCGCGACGGCCTCCAATGCGCTCGTCACCGGCGGCAAAGCAGTCGTCGCGGTCCCTCCGATCACGACTGAAGCCGTGCTACAGGAGAACCGTGGCATTCACTACCATCGCTCGAACCTCACACTCTCGGAGTGGGCGGCTCTCCTCGCGCGCTTCCCGTGGTCGGTTACTCTCTACCACCATCGCTTTGTCGGATCTGGCCCGGCTCCGGACTTCACATCGCCGTTCCCATCGAGGCTTTCGCCCTCCGACTTCTCACTTTCCGAAGGGACGGTCGCAGAGGCTTACCGCACGTGCCCGATCACGGCCGTCTTTGTCGCCCGGCGGACCGCGCCGTCGATTCGAGGGCCGGCTGCCACGTGAATCGCGGCTCGCCGTTTCGGGACGTGTGGGGAGCTTTCGAACCGAAAGTGGCATTGTCGAGCGAAGCCGGGGGGCCTTTGCTACAGTCTCCCCGTGGCGAACGAGGCCCAGTTCGAAGAGCCGATCCAGCGCGTCAAGCGGCGGCTCGAGGAGCTGAAGAGCTTCGCGGAAAGCCCCGCGCGCGATCGCGAGGTCCAGAAGCTGGAGGAGAAGCTCCAGAAGCTCTCGCGCGAGATCTACGAGAACCTCACGCCCTGGCAGAAAACGCTCGTCGCGCGGCACCCGAACCGGCCGTTCACGCTCGACTACGTGCGCATCCTCATCCGGGACTTCGTCGAGTGGCACGGCGACCGGGCCTTCGCGGACGATCCGGCGATCGTCGCGGGTTTCGGATTCCTCGGGAACCGGGCGGTGGCCGTCATCGGACACCAGAAGGGCCGCGACACGCGGGAGAAGATCCGGCGCAACTTCGGGATGCCGCGTCCCGAAGGCTACCGCAAGGCGCTCAGGTTGATGAAGCTCGCCGAGAAGTTCGGGAAGCCCGTCCTCTCGTTCATCGACACGCCCGGGGCCTTCCCCGGCCTCGAGAGCGAGGAGCGGGGCGTCGCGGAGGCCATCGCGCGGAACCTTCTCGAGATGGCGGCGCTTCGCACTCCGATCGTAGCGACCGTGATCGGCGAGGGGGGATCCGGCGGAGCGCTCGGAATCGGAATCGGTGATGTCGTGCTCATGCTCGAGCACTCCGTCTACTCCGTGATCTCGCCGGAGGGGTGCGCCGCGATTCTCTGGAAGGACCAGGCCCGCGCCAAGGAGGCGGCCGAGGCGATGCGCCTGACGGCGGCGGACTGCAAGGCGCTGGGCGTCATCGACGAGGTGCTTCGGGAACCTCCCGGCGGGGCACACGCGGACCCCGTCGCGACCATCGATACCGTCGGCCGGGCGATCGAAGAGCGGCTTGAGCGCCTCGCGGGCCAGCCCGTCGACGCCCTCCTCGAGGCGCGCTACGCGAAGTTCCGCGCCATGGGGGCCTGGGAGAGCGCGTGAACGAACGGGCCCGCACGCCGCGCCTCGTGCGGCGCCAGCTTCGGCCCCAGCATCCGGACGCGGCGGGTCGCCTCTCCCGCGAGCTCGGGCTGCCCGCGGCGGCCGCTCGCGTCCTGGCCGCACGCGGCTTCGAGGACGTCGAGGCCGCGCGGACGCACCTCGCTCCCGCGACGGACGCGCTTCACGACCCTTTCGCGATGGCGGGCCTGCCCGCCGCCGTGGAGCGCCTCGCGTCGACGGCCCGAAAGGGCGGACGCGTCGTCGTCTTCGGCGACTACGACTGCGACGGCGTCGGCGCGCTCGCGATCCTCACGACCGCCCTCGCGAAGCTGGGCGCCGACGTGCGGCCGTTCATCCCGCACCGTCTGCACGACGGCTACGGCCTGCGCGCCCCGACCCTCCGGCGGGCGCTCGACGATCACGACCCGGAGGGAATCGTGACGGTGGACTGCGGCATCACGGCCGTGGAGACCGTCGCCGAGGCAACGGGCCGGGGCGTCTACGTCGTCGTCACGGACCATCACCTGCCTCCGGCCGCGCTGCCGGAGGGGGCGGTGCTCGTCGACCCGAAGCTGCCGGGGTGCCGTTATCCCTTCAAGGAGCTCTGCGGCGCGGGCCTCGCGTGGAAGCTGGCGGAAGCGCTGTTCATTCATTCGGGCGAGCGTGTCGGAATGGATGCCCCGGCGCGCCGCCGCTGGCTCGCCTCTCTCGCGAAGGTCGCGGCAATCTCGACCGTGGCCGACATGGTGCCGCTCACGGGAGAGAATCGAGTCCTCGTCTCGTGGGGCCTTTCGGGCCTCGCCGACCCGCGCGCTCCGGGGCTCGCCGCGCTCCTCAGGCGCTCGGGCGTTCCCGCGGGCCGCGCTCCTTCGACGCGCGAGGTCGCGTTCCGCATCGCGCCGCGCCTGAACGCCATGGGGCGCCTCGACCACGCGGCGCGGGCGTTCGAGCTGCTCACGACTCCGGACGCCGCCCGGGCCGAGGTCCTCGCCGGGGAGATCGAGACCGCGAACGACGAACGTCGCGAGGTGCAGGATCGTGTCGTCGACGCCGTTCTGACGCGCCTCGCGAGCCTCTTCGACCCCGCTCGCGACGCGATCGTCGTGGAAGCCGGGGCGGCGGCCGACGGCTGGCACCGGGGCGTGCTCGGAATCGCAGCCTCGCGCGTGGCGAAGGAACTGGCGCGTCCCGTGCTTCTCCTCGCCCGCGAAGGAGACGTCGTGTCGGGAAGCGGACGCACGCACGGACGGACGCCGCTCTTCTCGCGCCTCGCCCCCGTGGCGAGGCGCTACACGTCCGAGTTCGGAGGCCACGCCGCGGCGCTCGGCCTCACGCTTCCGGCGGCGTCCTTCGAAGCTTTTCGCGACGAGCTTCGTGCCGCCTTCGCCGAGGCCCGCGACGAGGAGGAGTGGGCCGACGAGCTGGTCGTCGACACCGACGTGGAGGCGACCGAGGCCGACGACTCCCTTGCGCGCGCGCTCGAACGGCTCGAACCCCACGGGCAGGAGAATCCGAAGCCGCTGCTCCGTTTCCGCGGGCTGGAATGGGACGGCCGTGGGCGGGCCGTGGGCGAGCGGGGGCTGCGGATCGCGCTCTCGTCGAACGGGAGGGCCGTGGAGGCGGTGGGTTGGACGCTCGCCGACATCCCGCCCCCCGCCCGTGCCGGGCGCGTGGACGTGGCCGGGAATCTGGCGATCGACTCCTATACGGGGCGGCCCGCCCTCACCGTCGTCGACCTCGTGCCGGCGGCTCCGTGAAGTCCCGCCGGCAGATCGCGCGGGCGTCCGTCGCGGGGGCCGCTGCCGCGTTCACGCTCCTCGTCCTCCTTTCGTACCGCAAGCCCGGTCTCCGGACCGAAGGCGCCCGCGACCCCGTCGCCGAGACGCTGCTCCAGGAGGCCGGAGGCAAACGCGACACGATGCGCTTCCGGGATTTCCAGTACGACGAGTCGCGCGCCTCGGAGGGCCGCTACCGTGTGCGTGCTTCCGAGGCGGTGAAGTTCGAGGACAAGGGGGAAAGGTTCTTTCGCCTCAAAGACGTCGTCTTCGAGTCGCAGGAAGGCGCTCGCGCGCAGGTCGTGTCGGTCCGGGCGCCCCGCGCGGAGCTCGTCGAAGGCTCGCGCGCCTTCCGAATTTTCGACGGGGTGAGGATCGAGGGCCAGGAGACGAGCGTGAGGGCGTCCTCCTTCCGGTACGAGCCTGCGCAGCGCGTCCTCGCGTCGGAAGGCCCGGTGGCCGCGCTCCGCGGGGGCCTCGTCGCACGTGCCACCTCGGGACGGGTCGACGTCCGCGACGGGCACATCGTCCTCGACGGAGACGCGCGACTGCACGGGCGGGGGGAGGGCGGGCGAGCCTTCGACCTCTCTGCGCCGCACGTCGTCCTTTCGCGTGACGGGAAGATGGAAGCGACGGGCGGCGCCGTCCTGAAGACGGACCGGTTCGTCCTCCGGAGCGAGTCCGTCTCGCGGCTCGAGGAGGCGGACGGGAGCCGATTGAAGGCGGCCGTGAACGCGTTCCTTTTCGTGCTCCGCGACGGAAACCAGCCGCCGGCGGCGCTCACCGCGCAGGGGGACGTCCTCGAGATGAAGGTCGATGGGTCCGGGCAGCCCGCGACTCTCGCGGCGGAAGGGCTGCCGAGCGTTCCCGCCCAGCTCGATCTCGGGCCCTCGCCCGATTCGGGAGCCCGGCGCGCCCGCGCGCCCCGCTTCTCGGGACGATTCGAGAAGGGCCGATTTCGCGAGCTCACCGTGCCCGAGCACCTCGAGGGCGCCGAAACCGCCCGGGCGGGAGGGCCGCCCGGGTCCGGCCTGCGGACGCTCGTCGCCGGCTTCGCGCGCGTTCTCTTCCAGGACGACGGAAGCTCGATCGAAACGGCGACGTTCGAGAAGGGCGTGGAAGCGACGGATGGAACGCGGGCGGTCCTGAAGGCGCCGCACGGCACGCTGCGCGGGCGGGACCAGACGGCCGTCTTTTCCGGCGAGGCCGACGCTCCCGCCCGCTACCGCGACGAGCGCGGCGCGATCGCGGCCCGTACGCTCTCGTGGAACGCCCGCGAGGAGCGCCTGGACGCAGCCGGCGCCGTCAAGGCTTCGTACGTCGCCGGCGCCGGACAGCCAGGGTTCCTGGGCGGAGACGGGAAAAGCCCTTTCTTCTCCGAGTCCGATACCCTCCTTTTCTTCGGACGGGACTCCAAGCTCGTCCTCGGCGGCTCGGTCCGGGCGTGGCAGAACGAGAACGTTCTCCG
>DATGDV010000132.1:0-4478 GCA_035310685.1 Thermoanaerobaculia bacterium | reverse complement strand
CTCCGGTCGCGGGCGGAGCCCGCGGCGCGCTAGCGCTTCGCGATCGCGAGCTGGAACGACAGGTTCTCGAGGAAGAAAGTCAGGTCGAGGTTCTTCACGAGGACCCCCGGAAGCGCGGGCACCGTCACCGGCGCGAAATTCAGGATCGCGCGGACGCCCGCCCCGGCCATCCGCTGCGCGAGGGGAATCGCGCCCTCGGCCGGGATCGCGAGGATTCCGATCTCGATTCCCAGCTCCTTCACGAAATTTTCGATCGCCTGGACGTCGTGAATGGGCACGCCCGTGCGCGAGCGCCCGCCGATCTTCCGGCCGTCGACGTCGAAGAGGGCGGCCACCCGGAAACCTTCCGCGTTGAAGTTCGGCGAATCGGCCAGGGCCTGGCCGAGCTTCCCGGCGCCGGCGATGCCGAGCGTGTGCGTGACGTCGAGGTCCATGAGGCCTTTGAGGTGGGCCTTGAGGACGGGAACGCGATACCCCACGCCTCGCACGCCGAATTCGCCGAACTGGGCGAGGTCCTTGCGGATCTGGGCGGAGTTGAGGGAGAAGCGCGCCGCGATCTCGTAGGACGAGGCCGTGAGGACCCCGGCCGCCTCCAGGCTGCGCAGCGAGCGCAGGAGAAGCGACAGGCGGTGGCTCGTCGCCTCCGGAACGGGCTCGGTGCGCGGCTCCGGGTTCTTCACGTCTCACCGCCCCGTGAGCGAGGCCGCCGCCCCGCGGGCGACCTCGAGGAGGGCGCGCGGAAAGACGCCCCACGCCAGCATGAGCGCGGCCGTCAGGAGGAATGCCGCTCCCGAAAGGAGGTCCTCGGGCACGAGAGAGACCTCGCGGACGGGCTCCTTCATCCAGAGCACGTAGACGACGCGGAGGTAATACCCGACGGAGATCAGGCTCCCGAGCACGCCGACGAGGGCGAGCCCCACGAGGCCGGCGTCCACGGCGGCGCGGAAGACGAGGAACTTGCCGATGAATCCGACCGTGGGCGGCAGGCCCGCCAGCGAGAGCATCGAAAGCGTCAGGGCGGAGGCCGCGACGGGATGCCGCCGGCCGAGGCCCGCGAGATCGCCGAGAGGGTGGGGCTCCTTCTCGCCGGCCGAGAGCGCGGCGACCGCGAGGAAGGCGGCGGCGTTCGTGACGACGTAGCCCGCGAGGAAGACGAGCACGCCCTCGAACGCCTCCGGCGTCAGTGTCGCGACCGCGATCGCCGCGTATCCCATCTGCGCGATGCCCGAGTAGGCGAGCATCCGCTTGAGGTCCCGCTGGGAGAGCGCGACCACGTTGCCGAACAGGATCGAGAGGACCGCGATGACCGAGAAAAGGGGTCGCCACGGCTCTGGCAAGGAGAGAGGGAAGAGCGCGTGGAGGACGCGGAAGAGGACGAGGAACGCCCCGACCTTCGGCGCGGTCGAGAGAAACGTCACGGCGGGCGTCGTCATGCCCTGATAGACGTCGGGCGCCCAGCCGTGGAAGGGTACGAGGGCGATCTTGAACGAGAACGCGGCGACGATCGCGAGGAGGCCCGCGGCGAGAAGCACGTCGAAGGGCACGAGCGAGCTGCCCGAGGCGAGGCCCTGCAGCTTCGTGAGACGTGTGGTGCCCAGGCGGCCGTAGACCGTCGCCACGCCGTAGAGCAGGAATGTGGACGCGAGCGCGCCCACGAGGAAGTACTTCAGGGCCGCTTCCGTCGCGGCCGGCACGTCCTGATACCAGGCGGCGAGGACGTAGAGCGCGAGCGACATCAGCTCGAGGCCGAGAAACACGACGAGGAGGTCCACGCCGCGCACCATCAGGATCAGGCCTGCCGCCGAGAAGAGGAGGAGGGCGTAGAACTCTCCCTGGTTGCGCCTGTCGCGCTCGAGCGCGGCCGCTCCGCCGAGCACGGCGAGCGCCACGGCGCCGAGGGCGACGAGCTCGATGAAGCGCGAGAGGCCGGAGGATTCCACGGCCCCGCCGAAGAACGTCCCGGTCACGTCGCGCCCCGCGAGGTTCGCGAGCGCGAGGGAGAGAAGCGCCACGTACGGGAAGAAAGGCCGGAGCGGGCGCGCGAAGGCGTCGAGAAGGAGGATCAGCGACGCGAAGAGAGCGAGGACGATCTCCGGCGCCACGCTGGCGACGTCCGCGCCGGTGACCTGAAGGAACCCGGTCATCGTGCCGTTCCCTGCGGCGGGACGGGCACCTCGCGAATCGCGAGGCGCCTGAACGCCTGGTTGGCGGCGGGGGGGGCGACGACCGCCCCGGCCCGAGGCTCGTTCACCCGCTGAAGAGTCTTCACGCTGCCGTCCACGAGCGTGAGGAGCGGCCGTGGAAAGACGCCGAGGAGCACGATGAGGACGACGATCGGAAACGCGCCCGCGAGCTCCCAGCCGTTGATGTCCGTGAGGGAGCGGTTCGCGGGGACGGTCTCGGGACCCCAGAACACCTTCTGGATGAGCGTCAGGAGGTAGATCGCGCCGAGGACCATGCCGGTGGCCGCGATCGCCGCCCAGGCGACCTTCACCTCGAACACGCCTCCGAGGATCAGGAACTCGCCGATGAATCCGTTCAAACCGGGCAGCCCGATGGAGCCGAGCGTGGCGACGAGGAAGAGCGCCGTCGTGACGGGGACGCGTGCGGCGATGCCGCCGAAATCGGCCATCTCCCGCGTGTGCCGCCGGGAATACAGGACGCCCACGAGGAGGAACAGGAGGCCGGTCGTGAGGCCGTGACCCACCATCTGAAAGACCGCGCCGGAGAGGGCGGCGCCGGTGCCCGCGACGATGCCGAGCACGACGAGCGCGAGATGGCTCACGGACGAGTACGCCACGAGCTTCTTCATGTCCTTCTGCGCGGCGGAGACCCAGGCGCCGTACACGATGCCGACGAGCGCGAGGACCGCGAGGAGCGGGCCGTACCGGGCCGCGGCGTGCGGAAACAGCGGATACGCGAAGCGGAGGAGGCCGTACGTTCCGAGCTTGAGGAGAACGCCGGCGAGGATGACCGAGCCGCCCGTCGGGGCCTCGACGTGGGCGTCCGGAAGCCAGGTGTGGAGCGGCCAGAGCGGCACTTTCACGAGGAACGCGAGCGTGAAGGCGCCGAAGAGAAGCGCTTCGGTGCCCGGCGTCAGGTTCCAGGCGCCGGAGGACGCCGCCCGCGTCCACTCGAGGAGGGAGAACGACTGGAAGCCGGTCGCCCGGAGGTGGACGTTCGCCGCATAGAGGATGGCGACGAACATGAGCAGCGAGCCCGCCATCGTGAAGAGGAAGAACTTCATCGTGGCGTAGATGCGGCGCTTGCCGCCCCAGATGCCGATGATGAAGTACATCGGCACGAGCATGACTTCCCAGAAGACGTAGAAGAGGAGCGTGTCGAGGGCGACGAGGCTTCCCAGCATCCCCGTCTCGAGGAGGAGGAACGCGGCGACGTATCCCCTGAGCTTCTCGATCTCCTGCCCGCAGGAGACGAGCAGGACCGAGACCGTGAGCACCGTCGTGAGGAGCACGAGCGCGAGAGAGAGGCCGTCGACGCCGAGCTGGTAGCGGATCCCGAAGCGCGGGATCCACTCGCGGTCGATCGCGAACGCGGTCGGCGTCGCGGTCGCCGGGTCGAAGCCGAGCGTGATCTTCACGCTCACGAGGAACGTCAGGACCGACGTCACGAGGCCCACGGCCTTCGCCCCCGCCTTCGAGGAGGCGGGGAAGAACGCGAGCAGGAGGGCGCCGAGCGTGGGAAGGAAGACCACCGTCGTGAGGAGGTCCGCGCCGAGGGGGTGGAAGGTCGCGAAGCTCATCGGGCTACCTCACCCACACGTAGACGAGGAAGACGGCGACGCCCAGCGTGAACGCGAGCGCGTAGTTGCGGACGTGTCCGGTCGTGAAGAAACGCAGGAGGTCGCCCGCGAGCTCCACGAGGAACGCCGAGGCGTTCGCGATGCCGTCGATGAACAGCGCGTCGAAACCCCGCCAGAGGAACGTCCCGATCTTCCGGAACGGCGACAGGACGAGCGCCTCGATGCCCTCGTCCACGTTCCACTTGTTCGCCACGAGCCGGCCGAGGGTGCCGGTCTTCTCGTAGAAGGCCTGCGCCTGCGGCGAGACGGCCTCCGCGGGGCCCTGGGCCATGCCGTACCAGCGCCACGCCCAGGCGAGGCCTGCCACGGCGACGCCGAGGGAGAGGAGCATGAGCCCGATCTCCATCCCGTGCGACATCTCGTGGATCTCGGGATGCGCGACGGAAGCCTCGAGGAAACGCCCGATCCGGTCCGAGCCGCCGAGGGCCGCCGGGACGCCGAGGAAGCCGGCGACGGCGGAGAGGACCGCGAGGATCCAGAGCGGGATCGTCATCGTCGCGGGGCTTTCGTGCGCGTGCTCCGCGTGGCCGCGCGCCTTTCCGAAGAACGTCATCGAGACGAGACGGAACATGTAGAACGCCGTCAGCCCGGCCGTGAAGAGGCCGACGGCGTAGAGGGCCCAGTGGCCCGACGCCGCGGCCGAGCCGAGGATCAT